>CAZPTC010000096.1:0-8610 GCA_964589455.1 uncultured Desulfovibrionaceae bacterium
TGGAAGAGGAAGGGGGTTTGGGGGAAGGAGAAACCTTTTTTGTCAACAAAAAAGGTTTCTACTTACCCCAAAAAAACCTACTCTCCCAACAAAGAAAACTGCTGCTGGCTGGTTTTGGGCACTACACCTGCAAAGGTAAGCCTGTGCAGGTGGCAGGGGCCGTGTTCTTGCAATGCCTGCCTGTGCATGGGGTTTCCGTAGCCTTTATGCTGGGCAAAGTTATAGACAGGGTAGCGGGTGTGGAAAAGTTCCATAAGGGCGTCGCGCGTGGTTTTGGCAAGAATGGAGGCTGCGGCAATGGCGGGGGTGGTGGCATCGCCGTGGATAATGGTTTCCTGGGGGATGGGGGGTATAGCGTATTGATTGAGGTAGGGCGCGGGTATACGCTGGTTTCCGTCTATAAGCAGGCGGCTGGGCCAGGGAATGGCAGGGGTGTCAGGAGTAAGAGGAGGCAAAAGGTTTGTTTGGTTTGCAAGGGGCGTGGGGGCATTTTTGCGCATACGCACGTGCATGGCCGCAAGGGCGCGTGCCATAGCCAAAAGGCTGGCCTGTAGGATATTGAGGGTGTCAATGTCGCGCATCCAGACTAGGCCAATGCCCCAGCCCCGAGCAAGGGATTTTATTTCAATGGCAAGGCGTGCGCGCTCTGCGGGGGAGAGCTTTTTGGAATCATCAAGACCAAGGATATCAAAACCATCCACAAAGGAGACGGCGGCGGCGACAACGGGGCCGGCAAGGCAGCCGCGCCCGGCTTCATCTAAACCGGCAATAAGGGAAGAGTCTGCGGGGTGGGCGAATAAAAGGCCCTGGCTGCTTAGCAGGGCCGCCTTAGGCAAGTTTTTTTTCATAAGGATGCGCTTAGGGGTATGGAGAATTAGTGGGCAGGACTTGGTGAAGATGCAGACGCAGGGTTAGTGGGAACAAAGGGGGTGGCAGGGACGGTTTTTTTTGAGATGGTGTACGCTTTTTCTATGCTGGCAGAAGGGTTGGCTGCACCAAGGGAGGTAAGCAGTTCTGTCCATTTGGGGATAAAGGCGTGGCTTTCTGCGTCAATAAATTTCTGGTTGGCTTCTGCGTCCAGGGTAATTATGCGGGCGCCTTGGGTTCGGAAGGCCTCAAGCTCGTCCTCTGTTACCTGGTACAGAATATTGGCGGCTTCTGCGCCCCATTCTTTGCCAGTAGTGCTTTCTATGTATTTTTTTACATTATCGGGAATGGTGGCCCATTGATCCCAGTTTATCACAACAAAAAACATCTTGGTAGAGGCGGGCAGGATGGTGATATCCTTGACAATATGCCCAAGGGTGGCGGCAGAATTATAGGGCATGGTGCCATAGTAGGCTTGCCCAATATTGCCTTCAAGGGCAGCGCGCAGGTCGGCCTCGTGTATGCGTACACCTTGGGCTCCCCATGCATTAACCTGGGCTAGCTGCATGTCGCTAGTGACAAGTATTTTTTTGCCTTTCAGGCTTTCCAAAGAGCGCATTGAGCCATTTTTAGAAAGCAGCACATTCCTGTCACTGCCCCAGATGCCCAGCACTTTTCCTATACGGTTAATTTCTGTCGCAAAAGCGGGGTCAGTTTTGTACACTTCCCAAAGGTAGGCACTGGCGTGCCGACTGTCCTGCGCAATGTGCGGGGGCAAAAAAGCCAAAACATTGGCAAAAAGCTTAGGGTAGCTGGTGGGCATGGCAATGGCAGCATCCAGTGTATTGGAAAGCAACGCGGGTATAACGGCATCTTCTGGCACAATGGCGTTATTCATATAAAGCTGGAAGGTCACATCGCGCTTGGTATAGCTTTGCAAGTCTTTCATCCACGGAGAAAGAAGCCTGGTGTGGATAGGATTTTTGGGGGCAGAATACGCGGACTGCAAAATATAATACAAAGGTGCACCCCAACTGGGCAGCGGGGCTATGAAAAAAAGGCAGAAAAGAAGAAGCCAGAATGGAGCTGGGGCTTTGCGGTGTACCATTATACGTGTGGGTAAAGGTGTGTGGTTTTTAATCCTTATCACTTGCTGTCACTGTCATTGAGGGAAGAAGCATGCAATTTAGGGGGCCTCCTAAGCTTGATAGATTTGATTTTTTTCTATGGAATAGTGTAGTTGCGCAAGCCAGCCTTGTGCAGAGCGCTTAACCCCATCTTTTTCAATTTCCAGCTTAGAATCCAAGTCTGCAAGAGGTATAAGCACAAAAGCTCTTTCAGTAAGGCGTGGATGTGGCACGGTAAGGCGCGGCGAATGTATGCGCCTGTTGCCAAAAAGCAAAATATCAATATCTATTGTGCGCGGGGCTGCCTGGTTTAGCGGGTCACGTACACGGCCAAGCCTGTCTTCTATTGCCTGGGTGGCGTTTAAAAATGCTTCTGGGTCTGTGGTAATAGGCACTTCCATAAGAATATTCTGGTTAAAAAACCAGCTTTGTCTTTTATATTCTTGTGGTTCAGTTTCGTATATGGGGGAAGCTATAAACCGCCCTTCAGGGGCTGCAAGCTCAAGCAAAGCCTCGCGCGCAAGCGCAAGGTTAAGAAGCGCATCTCCCATGTTGGAGCCAAGCCCAAGATACACAAGCACTGTTTCCATTCCTCTACCCTTCACGTTTCCAAGAAGGCATATTCTTTTGGCCTAGTAGGAGTATGATAGCGTATTGTCCGTTTAAACACAAGCATACTTTTAAGCCACGCGCAGTATAGAGTATATAAGCCTATTTGCAGGAAATAGCAGGCATTCCATGCATTAAAAATCATGCAAAACAATTAACATGTTTTTTTATAGAGTTATACTTCTATCCCACTATTTTCCCCTGTTACTTTTTGCTAATGACCTTTACAGGCCACGCAAATTGGGGGTAAGAAAAAAGTAAACTGAAGCGAGCAAAGGCAATGCACTGATAGAAAGAAAAAAAATCAGTGACTTCTCATGCTCTGGGTGCATGTTGTGTAGTTCAACTTCTTACACAGTACTGCATCTCACCATTATTTCTGCGAGAGGTTATTATGGCTGTTGTAACAAAAAAACAAGTTTCTGTGTTTACGTTAGGCCTTATGACTGTTGCATCCGTTGTGAGCTTGCGCGGCCTGCCCATGATGGCAGCAGAAGGCCTTTCTATGTTATTTTACATTCTTTTTGCCACACTGGTATTTCTGCTGCCTGCGGCAATGGTTTCTGCAGAGCTTGGTAGTGCCTTTCACTCAGACAGTGGGGGCGTGTACACTTGGGTAAAAGCCGCTTTTGGTTCACGCTGGGGCTTTACAGCTATCTGGCTGCAATGGATACAAAATGTAGTATGGTATCCTACAGTGCTTGGTTATGCGGCTGGCTCTTTAGCCTACCTTTTTATGGACCCAAGCCTGGCTAACAGTGGTTTTTATACAGGTATAATTATTTTAGTGGTGTATTGGGCCGCAACATTTGTGGCGCTTAAAGGCTCATCTGCCGTTAACACTGTTACCCGCTGGGGTGTTATTTTAGGCACCTTGCTCCCTGGTGTTATTGTTATTATTTTAGGATTATTGTGGGTAGACCAAGGTAACCCTGTGGCCTTTTTGGTGACAGATGTAAACCACGTGGTAGAACATGTACACCCGCGCTTTTTCCCAAACTTTACGGGCCTTGGCAGCATCGCCTTTTTGGCTGGTATTGTGCTTTTGTTTGCAGGCGTAGAAGTGCAGGCCGTACAAGCCGCTGACATGAAAAACCCCAGCCGGGACTTCCCGTTGGCCATGTTTTTAGCTTCTATTGTTATAGTCCTGCTCTTTTTGGCAGGCTCTTTGGCAGTTGCGGCTGTTATCCCTGCAAAAGACATAAGCCTTACAGCCGGCCTTATGCAAGCCTTCCAGATGATGTTTGAAAAATACGGTGTTACCTTCCTTACCCCCATTTTGGGCCTGCTTATGGCATTTGGGGCTATTGGCGGTGTTATGTCCTGGGTGACTGGCCCCAGCCGTGGTCTTATGCATACTGCCAAGGAAGGGGAAATGCCGCCTTTTATGGCAAAAAGCAACGCAGCAGGTGCGCCTGTTACCCTGCTTTATATCCAGGCAGTTGTTGTTTCGCTTCTTGCCGGCTTATATTTTGTCATGAAGGACGTAAGCGTGGCCTTTTTTGTGCTTTCCGCCATGACTGCCACTTTATACCTTGCCATGTACCTGCTTATGTTTGCAGCGGCCATTCGCCTGCGCCACACCCAGCCAGACTTGCCCCGTGCCTATAAGGTTCCTGGTGGCACAATAGGCATGTGGCTTATTGCAGGCACAGGCTTTTTAGGCGTGGCATTTGCCCTTATAGTGGGCTTTTTCCCGCCCTCTAATTTACCGGTTGGCAACCCCGCCCTGTATGTGGGGCTTGTTGCTGCCGGTATGATTATTTTTATTGGCATACCGCTGATTATCCAGGCCATGAAAAAGCCCGCCTGGAAACAGCAGTAGCTTTTCAGGGTTTAGCACTTCTCACCCCTTCATATAAAGGAGACACCTATGTCTGATTTACGCCAAAACATGCTTGACGATGTGTATGCCGCTGATGATCTTTCTACTGCCATGCCCAAGTTTCAAATGCCAGAAAAAGAACACAGCCCCCAAGTTGTATACCAGGCTGTACACGATGAACTTATGCTTGACGGCAATTCGCGCCAAAACCTAGCCACTTTTTGCCAAACCTGGGTAGACCCGGAAATCCATAAACTTATGGATGAATGCGTTGATAAAAATATGATAGATAAGGACGAGTATCCCCAAACTGCCGAGCTGGAAATGCGCTGCGTACACATGCTGGCAGATTTGTGGCACTCCCCGGAACCCACAACCACCCTTGGCTGCTCCTCCATTGGCTCCAGCGAAGCCGCCATGCTTGGCGGCATGGCCATGAAATGGCGCTGGCGCGAAAAAAGTAAAGCAGAAGGCAAGCCTACAGATAAGCCCAACATTATCTGCGGGCCTGTGCAAATTTGCTGGCACAAATTCTGCCGCTACTGGGACGTGGAAATGCGGGAAATTCCCATGGAAAAAGGCCGCCTTATCATGACCCCGGAAGAAGTGATTAAACGCTGCGACGAAAACACCATTGGCGTTGTACCCACCCTTGGCGTTACCTACACAGGCCAGTATGAACCTGTTGAAGCCGTAAGCAAAGCCTTAGACGAATACCAGGCTAAAACCGGCATTGATATCCCCATCCACGTAGATGGCGCAAGCGGCGGCTTTTTGGCCCCCTTCTGCTCCCCTGAATTAGTGTGGGACTTCCGCCTGCCCCGCGTAAAATCTATCAACGCCTCTGGCCACAAGTTTGGCCTTGCCCCGCTTGGCATGGGCTGGGTGGTATGGCGTCAGCTTACAGATTTACCCAAAGACCTTATTTTCTGGGTAAACTACCTTGGCAGCAATATCCCCACCTTTGCCATTAACTTCTCCCGTCCTGGCGGGCAAATTGTTTGCCAGTACTACAACTTCCTGCGCCTTGGGAAAGAAGGCTATACCCGTATCCACCAGGCCTGCTACGAAACCGCCGCGTACCTTGGCGAAGAACTGGACAAAATGGGCGTGTTCCAAATTCTCTACAATGGCAAGGGTGGCATACCGGCTCTTACCTGGACACTGAAAGACAGCGCAAAGCCAGACTTTACCCTGTACGAACTTTCTGACCGCCTGCGCTCCCGCGGCTGGCAAGTGCCTGCATACTCTATGGCCCCCAACCGCGAAGACCTTGTTGTTATGCGCGCCCTTATCCGTCACGGCTTCAGCCGCGACCTTGCAGACCTTTTGCTTACAGATATCAAGCGCTGCATGGACTACTTCAAGGAACACCCCGGTAATTCTACTTACAAGAGCAACAGCTTTAACCACAATGGCAAATAACTGCCCACCCACCCTCAAGCAATTCCTTACTGGTTAAGGAATTGCTCTAGCCATGTCACCCGCCCTGCTATCGCAGGGCGGGTGACATGATTCAGACTAATGACAAACCCCTTTGGGGTTTGTGCCGCCCACCAGCGCGCTTTGCTTGCTGGGCGGAAAGACACGGCATTCGGTCATGCACGGCGCGGCAAAGCCGCACCTATTCCCTCTGCCGGTCGCTTGTTGACTTTGCCAACAAGCTCCCCAGCTTTTTTCTTGCATTCCAAGCGTTAAGCTATTATGTTAGGGGTATGGAACATATTGCTATCCCCTTTTCCTCTGTCCGCGGGCCACGCTTTTTAGGCCCCGGCGCACCCGTGTACATGGTAGCGGAAATTTCCGCCAACCATCTGGGCAGTATAGAGCATACAGAAAATATTATCCGCGCTATGGCCAATGCCGGTGCAGATGCCATTAAACTGCAAACCTATACCCCAGACACCATTACCCTGCCCATTGATACCCCGGACTTTCGCAGCCAAAACCCCTTACGCGGCGGCCGCACCCTACACTCCATTTACCAGGAAGGCACCATGCCCTGGGAATGGCAGCCCCGCTTAAAAGCGTTAGCCAACAGCCTTGGCCTTGACCTTTTTTCTACCCCATTTGACCACTCTGCCGTAGATTTTTTAGAAAATATGGGCGTACCCTGCCACAAAATAGCCAGCCTGGAACTTGTGGATATTCCCCTTTTGCAAAAAGTAGGCGCAACAGGCAAACCTGTGCTACTTTCTACAGGTGCCGCCACCCTTGCTGAAATAGAAGAAGCCGTTACCACCCTTGAACAGGCACAAGCCCCCCTTGGTATACGCCATATCCTGCTTCTTAAATGCACATCTGCCTACCCTGCACCCCCGGCAGAAGCCAACTTGCGCACCCTGCCCAATATGGCGCAAACCTTTGCCTGCCCCGTTGGCCTTTCTGACCACACCACTGCCCCCGCTGTGGCCCTTGGCGCTGTTGCCCTTGGTGCCTGCCTTATTGAAAAGCATGTTACCCTTTCCCGCGCAGATGGCGGCCTTGACGCCCCTTTCTCCCTTGAACCAGAAGAATTTGCCACCCTTGTGCAGCAAGTGCGCACCTTAGAAGCCGCCCTTGGCACCATTTCCTACGCGCGTACCCCATCTGAAGCCAATAGTACCCGTTTGCGACGATCCCTGTATGTTGCTGAGCCTATTGCAGCAGGTGAAACCCTTACACCTGCCAATATCCGTTCCGTGCGTCCCGCCCTTGGCCTGCACACCCGCCATTACCAGGAAGTGCTGGGCAAAAAAGCCCGCCGCCCCCTCCACAAAGGCGAAGCCCTTTCCTGGGACGCCCTGGATTAATCTTCCCCTTCTTGACATATAGGTTTTACGTTTATGATGACAGAAATGGCCCTTGTGCTCGCGGGTATTCCCGTGGGCTTTCTTCTCCGCAAACAAAAAGCGGCCCTTACCCTTGTAAGTTTTATCAATGTCTGGTCTGTGCGCCTTTTGCTCTTTTTCCTCGGCCTCTCCCTTGGCGCAGACGCCCTCCTTATAAGCCGCCTGCCCCAGTTTGGCCTGCAAGCCCTCTTTGTCAGCGTCCTTTCCGTTGCTGGCTGCCTTGTTGGCGCCGCCATTCTTGGCAAATTCCTCCACCTTAACGCCCCAGAAACCCCTTCTACTCCCCCCGCAGAATGTATACCCACCCCCACCAAACCCTGCGGCCCCCCCAAAAAATCCTACCCTATCTGGCTGGGCGCCTGCCTTGTGCTTATGTGGTTCTTCAGTGGCGTTGTCCTTGGCCTGCTCCACATCCTGCCCGCCTTTATCCTCAGCCTGCCCATCTCCACATGGATTCTCTATATCCTCCTTATTGGCGCAGGCATGGGCGTTGGCTTTGACCTTGGCGCTTTCCGCATTATCCAGGAACTGAAAGCCAAAATTCTGCTTGTCCCCCTCTTTGTTGTGCTTGGCACCTTTGCCGGCTCCACCATTGCCTACCTCCTCCTCTCCCTTGGCCCCCTGCCCTCCATGCCCCTTATAGACGCCCTTTGCACAGGCGCAGGCTTTGGCTACTACAGCCTTGCCACCGTTATCCTTACAGAACTTGGCGACCCTGCCCTCGGCTCCGTTGCCCTGCTCTCTAATATGATACACGAAATCCTTACCCTTACCCTTGCCCCCTTCTTTGTGCGTATTGCCGGTAAATTAGGCCCCGTCCTCTCCGGCGGCGCTGCTGCTATGGATACCTGCCTGCCCGTTATTGCCCAAAACAGCGGCGAACGATACGCCATTCTCGCCATTTTCTCCGGCCTTTGCCTTACCCTGCTAGTACCCGTGCTTGTGCCCTTACTTGTGGCTTTGAGATAGAATTTTTTGGGGGGGATAATCCCCCCCAAACCCCCTTATTGCCGTGAGGAAGGCGGCTTGACGCTTGCTGCGCAAGCTGTCTGCGCCGCCTTTCTCACGGAATAATTGGATTTGGAAAGGTTTAGCAATGGCTTCCCCTTAATCGATTTTTCTTGCGTTACCCACAACGGATTATCCTTTTATTCCCTATTCTTTACTTAAAACACTATTCCCGCAATGTTCGAGCCTGCGAGAACATTGCGGGAATGGCAAAGTGCGTCCTTGCTTCTTTTTGTCTTTTTTGTCCAAAGGGCAAAAAAAGACAAAAAGAAGCAAGGACAAGGTACCCCTCCTCCCATCATGGCAAGCACACCAGCCTGAAATTGCAGGTGCAGGGGCGCTT
>CAZPTC010000097.1:0-8560 GCA_964589455.1 uncultured Desulfovibrionaceae bacterium
CCCCCACCCCCCACCCCCCCCCCCCCCCCCCCCCCCCCCCCCCCCCCCCCCCCCCTTCTTCTTTCAGCTATCCTTGTTTCATCTGGTCAATAAGGCCAGAAAGAACGTGCGCCTGCTTGGCAAGGTCAGAAACTGCCTGTGCGGCTTCCTGCATGGCGCGGGCTGTTTCATTGGCAATGGTGTTTACCTGGAGTATGGAGCGGTTAATTTCTTCTGAAGAAGCGGATTGTTGTTCAGAGGCTGTGGCAATACCACGCACTTGGTCTGCCGCGTGATCTACCATTTGCACAATTTCATTTAACGCCTCACCAGACTGGTTGGCATAGCTGGTTGCCTGCTCAATAAACTTGGCAGACTGTTCCACCTGGTTTTTACTTTGGGCGGCGCTTTGCTGTATGCTGGTAATGGCATTGCCCACATCGTGTGTAGATGCCATAGTTTTTTCTGCAAGCTTGCGCACTTCGTCTGCCACAACGGCAAATCCTCTGCCTGCTTCGCCCGCGCGCGCGGCTTCAATGGCGGCGTTTAAGGCCAGCAGGTTTGTCTGGTCAGCAATATCTGAAATAACGGACATAATCTGGCTAATGGCACGTGCGCTTTCATCCAGGGTAAGCATAGAGTCACGTACTTGAGAAGCCTGGTGTTCCACAGCCTGTATGCTTTCCACAGACTGTTGGACAATTTGCGCACCAGCTACTGCTTTTTGACGGGTTGCACTGGTCACGTCAGAGGCGGCACTTGCATTACGCGCTACTTCCAGCACTGTAGAGTTCATTTCTTCCATAGCAGTTGCGGTTTCTGCTACACGGGCTGCCTGTTCTGCAGCGCCGCGTTCAGATTGCTCAATTTGAGCAGAAAGTTCTGAAGAAGCAGAAGAAACAATATCTGCCACTTCTTCCAGGCGGTTGGCGGCAGCAAGCATAGCCTGCGTTTTGCTTAAAGCCTCTTTACTGGCTTGTTCTGCTTTTACCATAGATTCCTGGGCATGGAGAGATTCTTCCTTGGCTCTTTCTGATTCTTGTTTGGCGGCCATAATATTGGCTTTCAGGTTTTCCACCATAACAAGTATATCTGCGTATACGCCACCAGCTTTGTCGTTTGATTGTATGTCAAGGTCACCTTGGGCCACTCTGCGTGCAAGGCTGCCAAGCTCTTTGGGGTCTTTGCCAAGGCTTTTCATGGTATCGCGTAAAATAAGAGCGCACAGGATAATGCCCAGCAATGTGGCAAAGCCCAATACAGCCGCTACCATGCCGCGGGCAGAGACATACACTTTTTCTGCATTATCGCTGGAAGTGCTGCTACCTTGTAAATTAAAGGCTACCATTTTTTTTAAGTCGGCAGAGGCAGTGGTATATAGGTCAAGCGATGCGCTGTTAAGTATGGCCACTGCTTCCTTTGTTTGCATTTCGCGCGAAAGGGCCACAATTTTCTTGCTTTCGTCTAAATACTTACGCCAGTTTGATTGAAAAGATGTGTACAGCGCTGTTTCTTCCGGGGTTTCAATAAGCGCAGCATACTTTTCCATTGTGGCATCCATTTCATTTTGGAAGCGCGTCATTTCCTGTTCATAGTTCGCCATTGCTGTATCAGTTTCGCTGAATATATGGCTTATTTCCTGTATACGGTAGTCAGAGGCCATAAGGTCC
Source organism: uncultured Desulfovibrionaceae bacterium (assembly GCA_964589455.1). Lineage (GTDB taxonomy): Bacteria > Desulfobacterota > Desulfovibrionia > Desulfovibrionales > Desulfovibrionaceae > CAZPTC01. The sequence goes on from CAZPTC010000097.1 coordinate 1,650, forward strand.
ATATTTTGCGCATGAGAATTGGCGAGCATCCAACCTTTTGAAATATCAAGTGTTATTTTGTTCAGAGATGCAAGTTGGAACAAGCTGAACATGCCTAAAACGACAGTGCAGAGCACCATTGAGCCCATAGCAAGGAAAAGTTTGGCGGAAAGTTTCATGCTTTCTCCCTGAGTGCAAGTTAAGAGGAGGAAAAGAAGGGAGTTTACCTTTTTACAGAAGGCAAATTACGTTTTGTGTCTTATTACTCTTTCGGCACAGTTTGGAAACTTCTTTAGGGAAGAAGTAGGCGCGCCAATGATTTAAAGCAATTTTCTATTTTTCTTGGCCAAGCCAGTAGGCCAATTGCTTTTGCAGTTCTTGCGGATTAATGGGTTTGGCAATGTGGGCTACCATACCAGCTTCCAGACATGCTTGCTTTTCTTTTTCCAGCACACTGGCTGTCATAGCAAGTATGGGTTTTGTAAAGCCTTTTGCGCGCAAAATACGGGTTGCCTGTATACCATCCATTTCTGGCATTTGAATATCCATAAGGATAAGGTCTATCCCGCCTTCTTCAGCACGCTGAACCGCTTCATAGCCATTGGAGGCAATGGAATGTGCCACTCCCATATTATCCAGCAGTGCATCAATAACTTCCTGGTTAATTTCATTGTCTTCTGCAACTAGAATATGTATGCCTTCGGGTAACTGCGCTGTCTGGCTTGCTGCTATGGGTTCCAGGGGTTCATAGTTTTCTGGCACAGACTGCATAGGCACTACTGCAAAGAAAATACTGCCTACACCGTAGGTAGAAACAAAACCAACCTCTCCCCGCATAAGCTCTGTAAGCTGCTTGCAGATGGTAAGGCCAAGGCCCGTGCCCCCAAAGTTATGCGCTGTGGAGGCAGAGGCTTGTGAAAAGCGGTTAAAAAGCAAGGCTTTTTCTTCTTCCTGCACGCCAATGCCTGTATCTTGTACGGCAAACCGCACAAGTACAGTGTCTCCCTGCTCGCGTATCTTTTTTATACTTATGCGTATGGCGCCTTGTCGGGTGAATTTAATGGCATTGCTGCAATAATTCATCATAATCTGGCCAAGGCGCAGTTCATCGCCTACAAGATAATCTGGCAGGGCGGGGTCAATATCAATAATAAAGTCCAGACCTTTTTCTTGGGCAGAGGAGGCAAAAAGGTCTTCTACATAGTGGGCTACATCTGCCACGGCAAAGGGGGCTATTACCAATTCCAGCTTGCCGGCTTCTATTTTGGAAAAATCCAGCACATCGTTAATAATGGCAAGCAAACTTTTGCTGGAACGCCGTATTTTCATTAAAAAATCTTTCTGGCTGCCTGTTGGGTTTTCCAGCAGTGCAAGGTGGGTAAGGCCCAAAATGGCGGTCATGGGGGTGCGTATTTCATGGCTCATAAGGGCCAAAAAGTCGCTTTTTGCTTTGGCCAGATCTTCTGCCTGTTCTTTTTCTTTGGTAATGGAGCTTACGTCGTGTATAATGCCAAAATAGCCTTCATACAAGTGGTGCTTAAGTTTAATAAGCCTGCATTCACAAGGTATAAGAGTACCGTTGCTGTGCTGGAATGTCCAAGGAAAGAAAATATCTCCCAGCTCATCGCATAGCTGGAAGTTGTTTGCATACGCTACACTTGAGAGTTCCGTGTTCTGGTACTCTGGGGAGTATGCAAGAAAGTCCTGCATAATTAATTCTGCCGAATCTGCACCTAAAAAGTCCACAGCAGCATCATTGCATACGCCATTGCCATTTTTCTCCCATAAGAAGAATGGGTCTGTAGAGTAGGTGAAAATAACTTTCTGCAAAAATTCCAAGGTATCTAGTGTGGTGACAGCGTGGAAGACAAGCACACACCCAAAGCAAGTATTATTGCGCAATAAAGGCGAAATGGAGCCAGTGGCCGTAAAAAATTCTTCATTGTGGCGGCGCACAAGAAGGTCTGAAAACACTTGCGGTTTGCCTTGTTGCATAACAAGGCTTATCGGGTGTTCTTGTTCTTCCTTTTCTTTTGTAAAAACATCAAATATATTATGCCCTTGTATTTCTTTTTCTTTATAGCCAAGTTGCAAAAGGGCAGCCCTGTTAACATAGGAAATGCGATTTTCCGCATCTACTTCTAAAATGCATTCCATAGTGCCAGAGAGAATAGTTTGCACGCGTTCTTTTTCTCTCTGAAGCTCAAGGGTGCGCTCCAGCACTTTTTCTTCAAGGGAAGATGCAAGGACTTTCAGGCCTTCTTCTGCTTGGGTTTGGGCATCAATATGGCGCAGTAGCTTGCGGCTGCCCCATACAAAGAGCAGCAGAACAAAGAGGCCGCCTGTGAAAAAGCCCCAAAAAAGGGTACTTTTTATGGCGCTGTTGCCATCCTGAAAGTCAGCGGCTGGCACAGTAAGGCTTATGCCACCCATGATATCGCCTACCTGATACCCTTGGGACATGTGGCATTTTAAGCAGGACGTTGCAGCTTTAAGGGGCACAATGTATTGCAACACTTCCGAGCCATCTGGCTCTTGCAGCACTTCAAAAAATTCTTCCTGACCTGTGCGTGAAATAAGGGCAAGTGCCCCTGCCTCCCACTCTGTTGCCATGTTGATTGGATTAACAGGGTTTGTGCTTAAAATACGGCTTGTAACATCACTTTCCTGGCGCCATAATTCATGCACAAGGCGGGTTACATAGGCTGGGTTCATAAGGGTAAGGTGTTTACCATCCGGGGTGTAAACATCCCGCCCTTCTAATGGCAAATATGGATTAGGTGGGGTGGCCTCTGTTACGGGTACAAAAATGCCGCCAGTAGAGGCCAGCCATTTACGCAGGATAATATCTTTATCTGTGGCGGTGCGCGCCAAAAAAATACCGCGGCGGAAGGTTTGGGCATCCAGCAGGTTATCCATGGTATAGTATAAAAATGCCAGACCACTGAACACGGTTGCGCACAGCAAGATAAGCACATGGACTAATTGCGTGCGCGAGGGGGGAGGAGTATGTGGCGTCATAAGTTGTTCTCTAAAAGGCTAGCAGAATATTATGCGACAGGATTTTTTAATTACAAGCAATATACTTGTTCTGTATTCTTTGTTGTCAATATTAATGCAATATTACTATTATTTGCTTCTTACGCTAGTTCCCATTTCCACTCTTGTCAAGCATTTTTTCACAAGAAAAGGTATGGTAGCCTGGTGTTTAGTGTGTTGCGCAGCATGTTACCTTTGGTAAGACATAAACAGAGTAGCAGATATAAAAAAACAGCGCGGTATATTGCCGCGCTGTTTGGTTGCAGTTAAACTACTTTGATGGGCAGCCTATCAGGAAAATGTGCTAAGCTGGCCATTACTGATAATTTGGTTATATATGGCTTCGCTTGAACCATTCAGCCCTTCCAAAATAATATGGGAGGTAGAAACTCCATCTGAATAGTCAATAACAATTTTATCCGCAGTGCTGTCAGCTTCATTAAACGAGAAGGTGTATGATCCTGAAGCTGTTTTGACCATAATTTTTTCCCCCAGATTTGTGGCATCAAAATCTTTGATAACAACAGAACCATTGGGGTTGGCAGAATAGTCCAGCTTAAAGGTATCTGCCCCTGCGCCGCCTGTAAGTTCTGGCGTAAAGCCAGAGTTTACCAGGGTGGGAGTGGAAGAACCAACCTTGACAATAAGGGTGTCATCGCCAGAACCACCTGCAAGACCTTGGAAGTAGGTAAGGTTTATATTATGGCCATTAATCGCAATTTCCCCATTTGCCTGTAGGGTCATGGTATGGCCGGTTGCGCTGTTATATTGGAAGGTATTAAAGCCTGCACCGCCAACAATACTGACAGTAGACGAGGTATTAATATTTTCTACAATAACAGTGTCGTCCCCAATACCAGCATCTATAAGGCCAGTTGCGGCATTAAGGTTTTTTATGTGTATGGTATCGTCGCCACCACTTACAGCATTGGCATAGGAAGGCTGGGATGTTTCCCCATCTCCATAAATTTTGCCGCCATTATAGTTTGTTACATAGATGGTGTCACTGCCAAAGACAATGGAGTCCAGATTACCTGTAACAGACTTAAAGTCCCCCCAAATAGTGCCCCCATTCAGGTTGGTTACATGGATTGTGTCATCACCTAATATAAGTGAGCCAGCACTGCCTGCAATTGTGTAAACATCACCCGATACTTCTGCACCATTTGCAATGTTTTCAACAGTTATGGAGTCATCACCCATAGTGGTTGTGCTGTTGATAATATTAAGGCCATTGAGGGCATATACATCGCCAGTAATGGTACCGCCTTGCATATCCGTAACCTGTATAGTGTCATTTCCAAAAACAAGCGGTGTACTGGCACCTTCTATAGTATGCGCATCGCCAGAAACAATGCCACGTCCCATTGTTTGCAATGTCACATTGTCATTCCCAAACTCCATGTGCAAGTTTCTACCTTGGGCAGCAGGTGTAAAGGTATGCACATCGCCCACTACAATGCCGTTTGTGAGGGTATCTATATGGATGGTATCATCCCCAAAGTTCAGGCTGCCACCGTTTGCATTGCTTATTGTATGCGCATCCCCTGACAGAGTACCACTTTGCATTTGGGAGACCTTGATATTGTCATCCCCAAAGTTCATGGTTCCACCAGAAACAGTGCTTACGGTGTGTACATCGCCAGTTACTGCGGCACCATTGAGAAGGGTAATATCCAGGGCATCATCCCCTAAAGCAAGGCTGCCGCCGCTTATATTTTCCAGTGTGTGGGCATCGCCTGCCAGAATGGCATTGCCGCTAATGGTATTAATATTGATGGTGTCTTTGCCAAAGGTAAGGTTACCTGACTGTATAGTTTTTACAGTATGGGCATCGCCTGCTATGACGCCGCTTTGCGCGGTAGCAATAGTGATTCCATCCTTGCCAAAATTAAAGGTGGCACCAGAAACATCTTCCACAATATAGGCATCGCCCACAACAGCACCATTCTGCATGGTACTTGTAATTGTTATAGCATCATTGCCAAAGGTAATGGTGCTATTATGGTTAGTAGCTCCAGATTGTTCTGTGGCAGTATGCACATCTCCAGCTACAATACCATTTTTCAGGTTGGCAATGGTCATAGTGTCAGCACCAAAGGCGGCGTTAACGCCTGATGTGGCTGTTGCAACTTGGGCATCTGCAAATACACCGGCATTTAGCGCTTCTCCAAGGGGAATGTCCACTGTGCCAAGTTCAAAAGTATCCCCGGCTGTACTGGCAGAGGGGGTAGAGCTGTCACTGCCTACAAAAAGGGCATTGCCCACAAGGGAAGCGTTAACAGAGCCTGTGACAACAAACTTTTGTTCTACGCCTGCGCCAAGACCTGTAAGGTGGGTGGTACCTTCTTCTCCCGTGATATTTTCATAGGTGCGGGTGACTGGTTGATCTGGCGTAGTAGGCGGGTTCACCGGTGGGTTAACCGGCGGGTCTGTCGGGCCCACTGGCGGGTTAACCGGTGGATTCACCGGCGGGTCTGTCGGGCCCACTGGCGGCTGGGGCAAGTTTGCACCAGGGGCATTAGGCTTGGGGGCAAGGGTAGTGGAGGAGGTGTCTCCGGCAGAGAGGCCGCTTTCTGCTGTAAAGCTTGGGGCCATTTCTGCAAGGTTGGCTTGCACGGCGTTTTCTGTAAGGACATTGTCAGTTGTTGTTGCCAGCACATTCAATGTCACGCCCATATCTTGCAGGGTAGTTTGTATGTTAGCCAACGCTTCTGCAACGGCAGGGTCTGCCTGGGCATTTTCTTCTACAAGAATGGTGACAGTTACAGAACTGGAGGAGGCAACGGCTGCTGCATGGGCGGCAACTTGCTCTGCCGACTGTTCAAGCTGCTGGGCGTCCATGTTTTGCACTGCCTGGGGGGTCATGGCAAGGTCATTGGCAAGGGAAGGCGCAATATCGCGGATAAGGTCTTCCATTTGGTCAAAGGTATATTTTTGCACAACAATGGGGGCATTGTTGCCACTGGCAAGTTCTATGCCATGCATGGGGCCGTCCATAGCAACCTGGCGACCATCTGGCGTGGTAACAAGTACAATATGGCCCTTGCCAATATGCAGCACAACGTGGGTTTCTTTGCCGTCTATGACGGAGTTAAAAAGCTCTGTGCCGCGTATGCCAATGGTGCTTTGTGGGGTGCGTATGCTAAAAGCTTCTGGGTTTTGGCGCACAATTTCGCCACTGACGGAGCGCATGGCACCTTCTGTAAGGCCCAGAATGAAAGAGGGTTCTTTCCCTGTTTCAAAAACAAATTCCTGGATTTCCAATGTGGTGCCAGGGCTGAGAGTTGCCTGCGTGCCATCTGCAAAGGCTAGCTCTGCGGTGGCAGAGCTGTCTGTGATAATGGTGTCTGTGCTGAAAAGTTCATCGCCTTCCGCAAGGGAATAGCGGGTGCCATTACGCTCCACATATACGGAGCCGGCCGCCTTTACCAGCGTGGCTGAAGAGTTGCTAGCCATAGGATTTCCTCCAATAAGAGTCAACGTACCGCGAGAAGGAATCAACCAAAAGTACAATGGGGAGTGTGCACAATGCACACGTGTCTTTACTCCTGTATACCCCTGTGTTGCAAAACTGTAAAGAAGAATTTTTCTCAATAAGTTCTACAGTATTTAGGCTTAAAATATAATAGGGCCATAAATGGCCCATAGACTAAAGGCAAACCCGTTCAGGGTTTGCGCCGCCTGCTTGCAAGGGTGTAGCATGCTTCGCTTGCTTGCTGACTTTGTCAACAAGCAAAATAGGGCCATAAATGGCCCTATTAAAGTTTTTTGGGAAAAGGGTGGGGTTTGGGGAGGGAAAAACCTTTTTGTTCACAAAAAGGTTTTTCCCTCCCCAACAACAACACTCCCCCTAGCTTGCGCGGAGTTCGGCAATATAGCTACGCAGGGTT
>CAZPTC010000098.1:0-8519 GCA_964589455.1 uncultured Desulfovibrionaceae bacterium
CCAGCATTGTCCGCAAAATTGACCATAATATTTTGCCCTTCCACCTTGGCAGTAGCGGGCTGGGGCTTTTGGCGGTAACGGGTGCGCACCAAAACTCTCTGCGGCCATAATTCTGGCGCAACATGGAAATTAGCGGAATGCGCGTGGCAAACATGCGTACCCTGCCCATTCAACACAGCAGCAGCCCCTACATACAGGGTATTTGTCAGCGCATCTTTGCGCAATACATACAAAGGTTCAGAATGCGCAATGCCAAGCCCCTTTCTTTGCCCTTCTGTATAATGCCACAAGCCTTTATGTGTGGCTATGCGGCGCAAGGGCTGGCCTGCCGTACTCTCTGCGCCATTTTCCTGCGGCACGGCATCAAGCAAAAGCACAGGCCCGGGTTCTTCTGGTACATGGCTGGCCTTTAAAAACGCGGTGTAATCATCCCCCGGGATAAAGCAAATTTCCTGGCTCTCACCGGGCAATGGCACAGGCAGGCCAAGTTCAGCCAGACGTGCGGGTATTGTCTTTTTTATAGTGTCTGCCAGTGGAAAAAGGCAATTTTGCAGCATTTCCCGCGGCACAAGAGAAAGAAAATACGCCTGATCTTTTGTTGCATCCGCAGCAGGGTGCAAAGTAGCCCCATAAACAGAGTGCTGGCGCAAAGCCGTATAATGCCCTGTAGCAAAAAAATCTGCCCCTGCCACTTCTTTAGCGGCTTTGGCAAAAAGCCCAAATTTCATCACCCTGTTGCAAAATGCGCACGGGTTAGGGGTGCGGCCTTCTGTATAAGCCTGCACAAAAGGCTGTATAACCTTTGTGGCAAAATTTTCCCGCAAATCCAGCACTTGCAAAGGCACTTGCAGTTTTTCGCACACAGTTTGCAGGGCTTGTACAGGGTCTGGCTTTGTCGCATCTGGCGCAGCAAAAAGGCCATGCACAGCGTGAACCTCATACCCTGCCTCCCGCAAAAGACTCAGGCTATAAAGGCTGTCCATGCCGCCGCTTATGGCAAGCGCTACGCGCATATTGCCCCCGTCTTTTCTGCTTGCCACCCTATCTGGCTACTACCACGCCGCATTAACCAAGCGCCTTTATCAGGTTTTGCGTCACAAAATCCACATCTTTTTCTTCCATGCCCGGCCATAAAGGCAATGTGAGCAGCTCCTTAGCCGCTGCTTCTGCCACAGGGCAAAGCCCTTCTTTTGTGCCTGCATGTTGCCTGTAATACGGGTGCAAATGCACAGGTTCATAATGCACATTCACGCCTATGCCTGCTTTGCGCATGGCCGCGTACACAATGTCCCTTTTTTGTGCAGGCACCCGCACCATAAACAAATGCCACGCATGGGAAGTGCCCGCTCTGCGCGCCAGTGGTTTTGCCGCACTGCCCTTTAATTTTTCTGTATACAAGGCCGCCAACTCGCGCCTTTTTTGCAGCCATGCAGGCAGTTTTTTAAGCTGGGAAATACCTAAGGTGCAGTTTATATCCGGCAAGCGGTAATTAAAGCCCAGGCTTTGCATTTCGTAATGGTACGCCCCGGCTTCTTCCCGCTCTTTAGCGGTCTGCCCTATACCGTGGTTACGGAAACGCCGCATGGCCTCTGCCAGAGCCGCATTATCCGTCAGGCACATACCGCCTTCCCCTGTAGTGATATGTTTTACAGGGTGAAAACTCAGCGCGCTTATATCCGCAAAAGTGCCGCACTTGCGCTCTATTTGCCCTTCTTCTATACCCGCACCAAGGCTATGGCAGGCATCTGCCAGCAAAAAAAGCCCTTTTGCATCCGCAAGTTTGCGCAAAGCCTGCCAGTCTGCCGGCTGCCCCGTATAATCCACCGCCACAATAGCTTTTGTGCGCGGGCTGATAGCATTAGCCGCCTTTTCTACATCCAGCAGCAAAGTCCCTGCTTCCACATCCGCAAAAACAGGTGTTCCGCCCTGGTACAGCACCGCATTCGCGCTTGCCACAAAGGTTATGGGGGGTACAATAACCTCATCCCCCTTACCTATGCCCAAGGCCGCCATAGCAGTATGCAGAGCAGCCGTGCCATTAATAACCGCCACCCCATGCTTTGCGCCTGTAAAAGCTGCCACAGCCGCCTCAAATTCCGCCACCTTTGGCCCTGTTGTGAGCCAGTCAGAACGCAGAACTTCCGCCACCGCCGCTATATCGGCCTCGTCCACTATCTGGTGTCCATAAGGCAGCATGGCATTTACTCCAAAAATCCCTGTTCTTGCAAAATACCCCGCATATCTTCCACAGAAAGCCATTCTGTATTCGTGCCAGAATTATATTCATAATTTTCCGGCAACTTAGGCGCATTCTTGTATATTTCTGACGGCTTGTTTATTTCCTTATGCGGCAATATGACATAATAACGGCCAATATCCACCGTTAAGTGCGACTCCTCCGCCGGTATCATGCTTTCATGCAGCTTTTCCCCCGGCCGTATACCAACCACCTTTGTGGGGCAACCCGGCGCAATGGCTTCTGCCAAGTCCGTTATGCGCATACTGGGTATTTTAGGCACAAAAATTTCCCCGCCCTGCGCCAAAATAATGCTTTCCAGCACCATTTTTACCCCTTGATCCAGCGTAATCCAAAAGCGCGTCATCCTGGGGTCTGTTATGGGCAGCATGCCTTCCTTTTTCTTTTCCACAAAAAACGGGATAACACTGCCGCGGCTGCCCATTACATTGCCATAACGCACCACATGGAACTTGGTTTTGCTGGCTGTAAACGCATTGGCCGCCACAAAAAGCTTATCGGAGCACAATTTTGTAGCCCCATACAGATTAATGGGCGAAACCCCCTTATCTGTAGACAAAGCCACCACATTGGAAACACCTAAGTCTGCCGCCACATTGATAAGATTTTCCGCGCCCCCAATATTGGTGTGTATGCACTCCGTTGGGTTATATTCCGCAGCAGGCACCTGCTTTAAGGCAGCCGCATGGATAATAATATCCACATCCCGGCAGGCACGGTACAAACGCTCCTTATCCCGCACATCCCCCAAAAAATACCGCATACAAGGATACTTTTCTTTAGAGAATATCTGTTCCATCTCAAATTGCTTCAGCTCATCACGCGAAAACACAATAAGACGCTTGGGCTTGCATAAGCCAAGCAGCATTTCTACACACTTTTTCCCAAAGGAACCCGTGCCACCTGTGATAAGTATGCTTTTTCCGTCAAACATAGCCTGCCTCCATTGTCAACATGCACACACAATGCCCCAAGAGGTGCCTGTTGACAAGCTTTTTTGTGAGAAAAGCTGCGGGCCGCGCTGGGGGGAAGGAAAACCCCTTTTGTGGACAAAAGGGGTTTTCCTTCCCCCCAGACCCCCCATCCTTTCCCCAAAAAACTTTTATTTTTTTTGGGGGGGGGAAAGATATTGCCCCTAGTAGAAAATTCCACTGGAGGCAAATATTTTTATCAGGCAAAATGTTTATGGTATGGCAATAGATTAAAACGTATACTTAACCACTAAATTGCCAGCAATGCCCTGGCGCTTGCCCACAAAACCCTGCACACCAATATCCATAGAAAAACCACTGCCAGAAGCTGGTTTCCAGCTCAGGCCAATTTCCCCTATGCCTGTAGAACCCTTTAAAGAAGGCGCAGGCACATTAAGGCCGTATGTTGTTGCGCGCGCCTTGCCATCAAACTCATATTCCCAGGCAGCGCCTATATACGGGGTGATATTCCCCTGTATTGTGTAGTCAAAACGCGCCCCAAGGCGTGTACGGTGGGAATTGGAAGCCTTGAAACTAAACGCATCTCCCAGAATACTGACAGTTTTGCCATTTTGATGCGTCCAGAAATACTTGGCGTACACATCTACACGCGCTTTTTCAGAAAATTCCCATGTATAGCCTGCCCCAACATGCGCGCCATAATAGGCGTTGTTTATAGCATAATGGGCACTATTACCCATAAGATTCTGCAAGTCATAGCTTGTATAATCTGTAGAAAGATTCCCCACGCGGAAACTGGCTTCTGCATACAAACCGCGTAAAGCCGCGTTTGTGACATCCACACGCGCTAAAATACCGCCACCCAAGGTGCGGGTATTCCCTTTGCCTTTTACAGCGCCAACTGTGTTAAAAGAATTATGGCTTGTGTAATTGCCCCATGCGCCTTCAAAAAATGCGCCCGCAAGTATATCTGCCGCAGGGGCTTCCCATGTTTTGGCAAGACCCGCCATAAGCGCAAACCCTTTTACATCTGTATGCGAACCCGTGTTATACCGCTGGGAAGAACCAGAAAAGGCCACAAAAGGCGCAATGCCCAGGCCGCCTGTACTGCCTGTACTACCGCTGGCAAGACCTGTGGCAGCCGTACGCGCGCTTTCCATACCAGCACCCGCTGCAAGGTCAGCACCAAGAGTGGCAATGCCAAGAGCAGCCGCACGACCCTCTAAAGGGGCTTTGCTCTCTGGGGCAGCCCGTACACCCGTAATAGTGGCTATAATACCTGTAGGCGCAGCAGGGTCATCTACACCCAATGTATACTCGTACAAAAGCGATGCACCCTGCCTGGCCTGCCCCGGTAATAGCGCAGGTATATCAATAAATCCATCCGCATTTGTCTTCTGCATAAGAGTTACCGTGCTGCCCACCTGCAAGACTGTGCCAGGCAAGGCATACGGAGCAGAGATAGTGCTGGTATTCCCGCCAAGAGAAACATCACCCGCACCCACTACCATAAGCCCCATGTCTGCATCACTGAACAACGCGAAGTTATAATGCTGAAAATTTTCCACTTTCATGGCGCTTAAGCCACTTGTGTACACATTAAGCGTGTTGCCTGTGTAGGCATTGTCTTGTGCGCGTGCTACCTTTCCACCAAAAATACTCACGGCACTATCAAGAAAACGGGGCTTACCCATTAGCGAGACTGTATTATGCGTGGCATCACCACTGGAAGCCGCTTGTCCACCATAAATATCGCCCTTAATATCCCCACCTGTTATGAGGATGCTATTCCCTGTGCTTGCAGCATCAACACTGCTCCCACCTGTAATAGCTTTTGTTATGCTCCCACCCTGTATATATACGCTATTGCCTGTAGCAGCGCCTTTTTCACTGTATCCACCCGTTACTTGATACATGGTGCCACCTGTTACAGTAACACTATTACCTGTGGCATCGCCTTTTAAAGCCCCACCGCCATAAACCCCAAAAAGAATATTGCCATTCTTCACAAGTACAGAGTTGCCTGTTGCCGTACCCTCTATGGCTTGCCCGCCCCAGATAGTGGCATTTGGCCCACCCGCAACAGTAACCCTGTTACCCCGCACCACGCCACCAACAGCATCAGAATAGCCACCATAGACATTCGTCGCGTCGCTATCAATAAACACATTCCCGTTAATGGGCGTCATGTTTACGCCATCCAGGCTGCCCGTATAATCATTTTCTATTGGCTGATTCGCTATACCCCCAGAATTAGCGGCATTCGCTGCAATGGGCATACACAAGGCCACACCAAAAACTATGGCTGGCAAGACTTTATATTGCCTTGTATAAGAGAAAAAACGCAGAAACGTGGAATGCCGCATACCATACTCCTTTTGTGTATGAGGTGAGCCCTGGCAGAAGTAACGCCATAGGGGCAAGAGAATATCGGCATACTTTACACTGTAGAAAGGAAAAGGCAAGTTTGCTTTTTCAGGAACTTAAAGCAAACTTGCTTTTTCTGCGGAAACGTGAAAAAATATGCGCACTACAATATGTGTTTACCCCGCTTTTTTCCACACTTTTTTCTATATCCTTAGCCTCTGCAAAAAATTGAGAACAACATCCCGCCATGCCTGCCATTTATTACCTAGCTGACCCCTTTATCCGCGAAGACGCTCTGCTTGCCTTAGAAGCAGGGGCAGACGGTATTTTAACCACGCTGGAATATATGGCAGAAGCTGCGGCTATGGCCCACTGGGAGTGCATATCTTCAAAAGATGTGCCATGTATGGCACTTGCAACAAAAAGCGACGAACAAGCCTTAGAGCACACACTTTTGCATGGGGGGGCAGCCAGAATAGCCTCTGGCTTTGCCATTTTGCCTGTAGAAAATTTGCTGGCGCACCCGGATACGCGCGTTTCTGGCCATATATGGGCAGAGGCCGCCCATGCAGAAGAAGCAAAGCTTGCTATGGGCATATTAGAGCGCGGGGTTTCTGCCCTTGTGCTTTTACCTTCTGCCCTGCCAGACATAGCCAGCATTGTGCAGCAGACAAAAGCCCCAACCTGCACCTTTGCGCTTACGCCCTGCACCATTACCTCTGTACGGCCTGCTGGCCTTGGGCAAAGAGTGGCCGTGGATACACTGCATCTTTTTGGGCAAGGGGAAGGCTTGCTTGTGGGAAACTCCAGCCAGTTTACCTTTTTGCTGCATGCAGAAACTATTGACACCACATTTGTGGCGCCCCGCCCTTTCCGCGTGAATGCCGGGGGACTGCATGGCTATACCTTTGTGCCAAATGGAAAAACGTGTTATTTATCCGAAATAGAAGCTGGAACTGAGGTTTTAGCGGTCAATGCCAAAGGCGAAGCCCACCCTGTGCTTGTGGGCAGGGCAAAAGTAGAAGCGCGGCCTATGCTGCTTATAGAAGCCCAAGGCCCAAAAGGCACTAAAGGCACTGTTTTTGTGCAGAATGCGGAAAGTATTTTTTTGGTAAGCCCAAGTGGGGATGCGCTTTCTGTGGCTACCTTGCAGGAAGGAGCAGAAGTTTTATGTTACCTGCAAGCAGGGGCAAGGCATTTTGGACGCTATGTAGAAGAAAGCTTAAGGGAGAATTAGCATGGAAACTCTGGAATCACTGCGGGAGCGCCTGGACGAGGTAGACAATGCCTTGCTTTCGCTTTTAAACGCGCGTGTGCATCTTTCGCGGGAAATTGGCGAGCTTAAAAAAGAGCAGGGTCTGGCTATTTCTGCACCAGAGCGGGAGCGTGCTGTGGTAGATGCCCTTGCCAACCAATGCGCAGGTAACCCAGATGCTCTTACACCCGGGCAAATACGGCAGCTTTGGGAAGTGATTTTTCGTATTTCGCGCAATGCGCAACATTAGGCTTTTCACCCTAGCTATACATTAGCAATAACATAGCGGTGCAGCATGGTATACTTCTCCATTTTTTCCACAATACAGGGCGTATTATCCGCTCTGCCCTCTGCCCCCTGTTGTTTTTGCATGGTATGCCGATAAAGCCATACATGCTTGTATACAAAGAGGCGACACTGTGAAGACGTGTAATTTTTCTGTGGCACACATATTGCATACCTTAGACTATCAACAGTCTGAGGACATTGCCATGAAAAAAACCCCACTCCTTATCACACTTCTTGTATCTGGCGCTTTGCTGGCGGGCTTTGCCCATTTGCCGCATGAAACATACACACCAGAAAGCCAGTATGTACGCGGTACTTTGCAAAGCGCGGCGTATACACGCATCCCATTGGCAAATATGGAAAAAAGTGCGGGCGTTTTAGGGCCACGGGTATCTGCTTCTCTTAAATCCACGCATAATTCTACACCTGTTTTGGCAGAAAAAACGCCAGACTTATCCGCGTCTTTTTTCTTGCTTGGGGAAGAGAATGTCATTTTTTTGTCAGACTTTGGCCCACAGGGCGTAAACGCGCTCATGCCTGCCTCTATTATAGAAGACATCACAGAAATGGAGTTTGCGTTTACAAAGCCTGCGCTTTCTACTTCTGAGAAGGCAGACATATTTTGTTCTGCCCCGCGCCTTACATTCCCAGACCCACGCATTATGGCGCTTTCTATGCCTGCCAGAGTGCAGCATTATAAAGACACGGTGCATACCTATGCCCAAAAATACAAGCTGGATACAGCGCTGGTGCTGGCCATAGTACAGACAGAAAGCGGCTTTAACCCCGGCCTTGTTTCTTCCCGCGATGCCCATGGCCTTATGCAAATTGTGCCAGCCACAGCCGGGGGGGAAGTACACCGCTGGTTTGGCCAGCAAGGCTTACCAAGTGCCAAAGATCTTTTAAGCCCAGAATATAATATCCGTTATGGCACCACCTATTTGCACCTTTTGCGCACGCGGCATTTAGACGGCATTGCGGATGCAAAAAGTTTGGAATACTGCATGGTGGCTTCGTATAACGGGGGTTCTGGTGCGGTGCTGCGCTTTTTTGGCGCAACAAAAGACGAGGCCATTACCGCCATAAATGGCATGTCATCTCAAGAAGTGTATATGGCGCTTTCCACACGTTTTCCTTCTGCAGAAACGCGGGCTTTTGTGGGCAAAGTTATGGGACTGAAAGATTTTTACCGCGCTTCTTTAGGGGAAAGCGTGCATCTGGAAGCAAACAGCACTCCGCAAAATCCCCCCAGCGTGTATTAAACCGGCTCCCTGCAAAACTACTAAAACATACGCCAAAATATGAATGGGCTGCTTCCTAAAAAGAAGCAGCCCATTTTTTATGCCCATATTAAAAGTTTTTTTTGGAAAAGGGAGGGGGTTTGGGGGAGGGAAAAACCTTTTTTGTTCACAAAAAAGGT
>CAZPTC010000099.1:0-8500 GCA_964589455.1 uncultured Desulfovibrionaceae bacterium
CCCCTTTTGTGAACAAAAGGGGTCTCCCCGCCCCCAACACTTCTCACTCCATCACCAAATAATCTTTCATAATCACTTTAAGGCCCAGGCCGGGGAAATTCACGCGGTATTTGTCTGGTGGTATATGCTCTACTATTTTCCCGCGCCCAAATATTTTGTGTTTGCAAAAACCCAATTTAAGAGGGGAAGTGGGTTCTATTGCAGAGCATTGTTCATCGGGCATGGCTTCGTCTTCATCTGGCGGGAGGGGCAAATCTTCGTCGTCGTATTCAACAGGGGGGCCAAAGCGGCGTTTGGGGGGAGCCTGAAAATCGCTGAAAAAGTCTGGGTCTGGCTTACGGAAGGCGGGGGCAAAGGGAATGGTGTGTGTGGTGCGGGGCTGGGTTTTGCTAAGGCCTGTATAGCTTTCGTAAAATTCGTCAATGGTGTGCAGGCGGCTGGTAAGCTCGCGCACAAAGGGGCTGGGGGTGGCGGGGTCAAAGCCGCCAGAACCGCGGTTACTGAGGGAAAGCGGCACAAAAAGATCCAGTTCGTCCTTGGCGCGGGTGCAGGCCACATACATAAGGCGGCGTTCTTCTTCAAAATCTTCCTGCCTGTTAATGGCATGGCGGGAGGGGAAGCGGTCTTCCACAAGGTCAAGCAAAATAACGGCTTCCCATTCTAAGCCTTTGGCGGAGTGGACGGTGGAAAGGGTGATGGAGTTTTTTTCCCGCTCTGCTTCTGCGGCGTTTTTGTTTTCTTCCGGGCTGTCAAGGGAAACATCGGCTATAAAAAGTGGCATGTCTGCGTAGCCGGAGGCAATGGTAAGCAGTTCTTCAAGGCCTTGCAGGCGGCGTGGCCAGTCGTCCACATACAATACTTCCAAACGCGGGCGGTAATGCTCTACCACGCGGGCAAGGGCCTGGGCAGGGGGCAGGGGTACTTCCCGCAAAAACTGCAAAAGCGCCATATCTTCTTTGAGTTCCGGGTATTTTTCAAAGGCTTTGACAAGCTCTTTTTCCTTGCCTTCTGTGATGGCAATAAACAATTTGTTGGCGGTTTTGGGGCCAATACCTTTGCAAAGGGCGCTTATACGCTGAAAACTGGGTTCATCCAATGGGTTAACCACAAGGCGGGCATAGGCCATAATATCTTTAATGTGCGCGGCTTCTGTGTATTTAAGGCCCCCGTATTTTTTAAAGGGAATGCCGCATTTGTTCAGCTCTACTTCTAATGGGTAGGAGTGAAAACCCGCGCGGAAAAGCACGGCTATTTCATGGGGTGGGTGGTCATCTAAAAGTTCGGCAATGCGCCGAGCCACAAGGGTGGCCTGGGTTCTGTCGCTCATGGGGTGAAAAAGGCGCACGGCGCGTTCTGCTTCTTCAAAAGGGCGGTGGGAAAAAAGGTGTTTTTCGTATCCCACAGGGGCATCTGCCAATATGGCATTAGCTACATCTAAAACAGGCTGGATAGAGCGGTAATTTTCTTCCAGGCGCACAATGCGGGTGCCTTCGAACAAGGCAGGGAATTCCAGAATGTTTTTAACAGACGCACCGCGGAAAGCGTAAATAGACTGCGCATCGTCCCCCACAGCCATAACATTGGCAATGCTGCCTTCTGCCTTTGTGCCGGCAAGCAGGCGTACAAGGCGTGCCTGCACGGGGTTGGTGTCCTGGTATTCGTCTACCAATATGGTTTGGAAACGACGGCGCTGGGCTTGTAGAATATCCGGGCTTTCCCGCAAAAGGTCTTCCAGCTCAAAAAGCAGGTCATCGTAATCTAAAAGGCCATGTTCAAGGCGGTAATGGCGGTATTCTACCTCAAGGGAGGTCATGTCGTCCACATAGCCAAGCAGGTGGGGGGTTTCCTGCATCACTAAATCGCCAATGGCTAATTCTTTATTGCGCGCTTTGGAAAAAAGGCCAAGCAAAGTTTGGGATTTTGGGAAGGAGCGATCCCCCTTGCCAATAGCCAGCTTTTCTTTGCAATGGCCTAAGGCGGAGGAGGCATCTGCACTGTCCAGCACAGTAAGGCCGCCCTTCATGCCCGCAAATTTTTGGGGCGGGTAATGGCGCAAAACAGAAAACGCAAAGGCATGGAATGTGCCCCCTTGAACCCCCACAAGCTGGGAGCCAAGCAGGGTGGCGGCTCTGTGCAGCATTTCCTGCGCGGCTTTGCGCGTAAAGGTAAGCAAAAGCATGGAGGCAGGGTGCGCACCCTGCTCCACAAGCCAGGCCAAACGGTACACTATTGTGCGTGTTTTGCCACTGCCAGCACCTGCCACAACCAGCATGGGGCCTGGGGGGGCGGTAACAGCTTCACGCTGGGCAGGGTTCAGGGTATCAATATCTAGCATAGAAGGCAAATACTGTTCTCATGTTAAAGGTGAAAAACGTGGCGCGCGGCATGGCAAAGAATATACGCAGGGGGGAAAAGGCAGGGGCTATCTGGTATCATCAGTCTTCAAAGGCCAGTATGCGCAGGGCTTTAAGTTCCACCATTTCCGGGGTGATAGAAGTAAGGCACTCAAGACTTGAACATTCAATTTTACTGCAGGGCTGGCAGGGTATTTTGGCGTAAACCGGCACATGCTCTGCAGAGGGGTAATTCCATTCCGGCCCGCTTGCCCCTGGGATAATAAGGGTTTTTGTCCCCACTGCAACAGCTATGTGGCGCGGGGCAGAACAGTGGCCAATATGCAGGGCCGCTTTTTGTATAATAGCCGCATCCATACGGATAGGCTGGGGATTTTCTGGTATGAGCAGGGCTTCAGGGGCTTTGCAGGAAGCGCGCAAAGCGTGGATATAGTCTTCTTCTCCCGGGCCGCGTAAAACAGCAAAGCGCAGGCTGGGATTATTCTGAACCAGCAATTCCACAAGGCGGGCATAATTTTCTATATCCCAGCGCTTAGTTTCTCTTTTATGTGTAGGGTCCAGGGTTATAAGCGTATTATTTTCTTTTAATCCTAAATGTTCTAATAAGGCGGCTGCCTGGTCTTGTTCTTCTTTTTGTAAAAATATTTCAGGGTGTTCCCCATTCCATGTTATACCAAGTGGTTCTAAAAGGCTCACTTTAATTTGGGCGGTATACCCTTGGCAAGGGAGCACACAATGGGTATAAAGGGGACGTCTGTACCACGGTGCCGGGAAAGAAAGCCTTACCGGAGCCTTGGATAAACCCACCAACATCTGGCAGCGGGGCAGTTGCTGGAAATCAATAACCATATCAAAGTCACAGGCCGCTACACGCCTGTAAAATGCCATAAGCTGGCTGACAGTGTGCATTTTGCGCTTATCCAGCAAGTGCAGGCGGTCAATATGGGGGTTAAAACGCAGCAAAGGGGCGCACTTACGCTCCGTAAAAAGATGGAGAGAGGCGTCAGGGTAGCGTTCTTTTAAAAGACGCAGGGCAGGCGTTGCCAAAAGCACGTCCCCAATCTGGCGTTGCTGGCAAACAAGAATCCGGCGGGGTTCAAACTCTTTTAATCGCATATTCCCTCTTAAGGCAGAAAGCCCGTGTCTGTGAGAAAACACTACCTCTTTTTTGCCCGCATTGCAAAGAATTTTCCTGACAGTCCGCGCCACTTGGCGCGGAAAGACTATTGCGTGAACGCGAGAAAAGGAAACCTATGGATATAGCGATTGTAGACGACAACCCTGCAGACAGGGAAACATTGGCAGCATCTGTGCGGCGCTATGCGCAAGAACGCTTTATTGCCTGCAAGATATACTTTTTTGCCAGTGGAAAAGACTTGCTGGCAGCGGCTAACCCTTCCCTGAAAGATTGGGACTTGCTTTTTTTGGATATTTTTATGGAGGGGCTTACAGGGGTGGCTCTTGCCAAGCAGTTAAGGCAGGAAAACGTGCAGTGTCCCATTATTTTTGTAAGCTCTTCTAACAGTTTTGCGCAGGAAAGCTATAATGTAGGGGCACTTTGGTACTTGTTAAAGCCGTATACAGAAGAAGCCTTTAATGACGTTATGACTCTTGCCATGCAAAAAGTGCGGGAATCCACACGCTTTTTAGAAGTGCCAGAAAAAAGAGAGCCGTATAAAATACGCCTGGATGATATTATGTATATAGACTATTATGACCACTATGTACAATTCCATACCACACAGGGTATGAAACGCACCTATGTATTCCGCTTTGCAGAGGTAGAAAAGGCCCTGGCTTCTTACCCAAATTTTTTACTTTGCTATAGAAATACCATTGTGAATTTAGATTACACAGAAAGGGTAGATGGAAAGTTTTTTATTCTGCAGGATGGCACAAATTTACCCATTAACCGTGTACGGATAAAAGAAATTAAAGCCGCGTATACAGACTACCTTTTTAGCCGGATATAACCTTTCGCTTTTTACATACCTGCTATGGATATAAATACATTTTTTTTTATAACAGATGAAGCGCTTACATACGCAGTGCTTGCCTTTTTTATTTTATGGCCATTTAAACAAACATTACGCTATAGTATGCCCATTACATGTGCGGCTACATTTCTATTTGGTGTGTTTTCCTGCTGGACTTTTAACCTTCTCTATGGCCCAAACGCAGCGGTTAACCAATTTACGGAAGCAGGAATGGTTTTGTGGTTTTTTCTTGCTCTTGGTTTTTTGCGCCTGTTTATACGGCAAAATATTTTCCATTTGCTTTTTTTGCTCTGCCTTGTGGTGCATACAGGCGGTAACCTTTCTGCCCTTGCCTTATACCTTGCCATATTTGTGCCAGCGGGGTTTTCCCTTATGGCGGCTTTACTTATAGCAAAGGCTGTTCTGCTGGTGCTGTGTATACCTTTTTTTTGGTTTCTTATGGTGGTGCTATACCCCAAAGTATTGGCCGCCAATATTCAAAGGCCCTCCTGGCCTTTGCTGTGGATGATACCCGCATGCCTGTACATTGTTTTTGCCAGTAAGTTTGTGCATCATTATCAGGAAGCCGCTGCCATTCAGCACTGGGAAGAATTTCTTTTCCTTATTCTTTGGAATATCTGTACCTACCTGATCTTTTGTGTTATCCTTATTATGCTTATTAAAACAGATGATTCTGACAAGGCCAGTGCCTATGCCCATCTTATGGATAAACAACTTGGCATGCAAAAAGCCCAGTATGGCAAGCTTGTACAGTATATCCATTCTACAGCCAGATTACGGCACGATTGGCGGCAGCATATCCACACCCTTTCCGCCCTTGCGGAAGCAGAACAGTTTGAGGAAATGAAACAGTACCTCACAGCTTACACAGCCGGGCATTTTGTAGAAGAAATAAGCCCAATATGCCCCAACATAGCCGTAGATGCCCTTTTGCGCCATTACAAAGCCACAGCCAATGAAGCAAACGTGCCCTTTACCATACAGGCAGATATACCCGCTACCTTGCCTGTAGCAGATGTAGACTTGTGCCTTATTATTGGCAATTTATTGGAGAATGCCTTAGAAGCCTGCCTGGCTATGGGTGCAGGACAAAAAGAGGAGCGCTTTATACACCTGAAAATACGCCCTGTACACAGCCAGCTACTTATTGCTTTAGAAAACAGCTATTCTGGGGAACTTAACATGTATAAAGAAGACTACCTTTCTACCAAACCCCACGGAACAGGTTTGGGTATTGGCTCTGTCCGGCAAACAGCAGAACGCTATGGCGGCTTTTTGGATATTAAAGCAGAAAACCATATTTTCCATGCGCGTGTGAGCTTAAACCTGCATACCACTGCCTGAAACATACACAAAAACATCTGTAACACCTATGCATGACATACGGCATAAAGCCATAAAGGCATGCATTCTATAGTTCAGGAAAAAACGGAAGTCATTTGGTAAAAATGTCTTCCGTTAATTTTTGCGTGCATTACTTTGTATTCACGGAAGCCATGCTTTTTCTTTCTGCCCCCCTCTCCAACCTGAACCCCAAGAAAAAGCATACACCCTGCCCCGGGTACGCCTTTACATCTCCTCATTCTGTGGCCTCTTTTTCCTCTACTGCCACCATCATACTTCCTGCGGACAAAGGCGTACAGGCTTCCAGATTTCCTGCTTTTCAATTTCAGGAAAATAGGGCTTTTTTCAGGAAAATAGGGTTTATTTTCATATTAGATTGGTTATTTTTCTTTTCACGAGTTCCAAAAAACTCTTTTGCGCTTCTTCCATCTCCTCCTCTCCTCCTGCAATTCAGAAGAAGCGCGCCCCCGCACTATCTGGCTTCTCTTCCAACTCTGCCAGTCAGCCTTTACATCTCCTCATTCTGTGGCCTCCTTTTCTCTACTGCCACCATGACCTCCTCACGGACAAAGGCTTGCGGGGTTAATACGCCCCTTGTATCTGCGGCGCATCTGCCATGTTGTTTTTCCTCCATTGGCATACGCACCGCAGTCATTACGGAGACTGGGAATCCTCACCACTTCTCACCTGTCTTCACTACATAGAGAAGTGTCCCTCGCGTAAAAACTGCTGACATCCTCCTCTCCTTGCTCTTCCTCACAGCAGTTTTGGCGGCCTTTACACCTCCCCCTTCCGTGGCATCTTCTCCTCTACCGCCACCATGACCTCCTTACGGACAAAGGTTCTCCTACATAAAAGCCCTGGCTATCAGCCAGGGCTTTTTGCTTGTTGACAAAGTCAACAAGCGACCGGCAGAGGGGATTCGTTCAAAGAACATATTACCCTGTTTTGGCCTTTTTAATAAACCTATACAAGGTTTGGGGGTGCATTCCCAAAATTTTTGCGGCCCCATGTTCCCCTGTGACAACATAATTGCACTTGCGCAACACATGCTCAATATAGCGGTCTTTAAGGTCGTCCAGGCCTTCTGCTTCATCAAACACACTGGGGGCAGGCATATCCCTGCTTTGGGCACGCTTGCCTGCCTCTGCCACAGCAGGGGCATAAGGGGCGGCAAAAGGCGCTGGCTCTGCCAGAGGGGCATTATTTGTGCCCCCCGGCCACAGAGACTGCGGGGTAATATGGGAAATGCTGGGGATTTCCAAAAAAGAAAAATGCAGGGACTTTCTGAAGGGCGCAATTTTTCTTTCCATAACAGCGCGCGAAATAACAGCCTCCAGCTCCCGTACATTGCCGGGCCAGGGGTGGTCAAGCAGCTTTTGCTTTTCTTTTTGGGGGATAATAAGCGTATCTGTGGCAGGGTCATCTCGGGTGTATTTTTGGAGAAAAAAGCTGGCCAGTATCCAAATATCGTCTTTGCGTTCCCTTAAAGGCGGTATGGGGATAACACACTGGGCAAGGCGGAAAAAAAGGTCTTGCCTGAAACGCCCCCTGGCCACCATTTCTGCTAAATTGCGGTTTGTGGCCGCAATAATACGGAAATTAAGCTGTATGCTCTGGTTGCCGCCAAGGCGTTGCACTATTTGGTTATCCAGCACACGCAAAAGCCGAGACTGGAGATCAAAATTCATTTCCCCTATTTCATCCAAAAAAAGGGTGCCATTATTGGCAAGCTCAAAATAGCCCTTTGTTTGGGCATTGGCGCCTGTGAAAGCCCCTTTTTCATGCCCAAAAAATAAGGAGTCTACCAGAGTTTCCGGCAATGCCCCACAATTTACCTTGACAAGCGGGCCATTTTTAAAAGGGGAAGCAGCGTGCAAAACATCTGCAAAAAGTTCTTTTCCTACCCCTGTTTCCCCAAATAACAGCACATTCATAGAACATTGCGCCAGTGTTTCTGCCTGGAGCAAGGCATCGTGCAGGCCGGGGCAAGCCTGCAAAAAAAGGCGGGACTGGCTTTGCTTTTCTTGTATCTGGCTAAAGTTGAATATGTTATTAACGCGCACATAGTCCGCTAAACCTGTATACAAAGAAAAAAGCATAGTGTGCAGGCTTTCTACCAGTTCTGGCGAAAAGGCATTTTCCTGTATGGAAAAAAAAGAAAAGCGGAACACGCTTTTTTTATCTGTATGGATTGGCAATAAAAGAAACGCGCGGAATTTAGAAAACTCCTGGAAGGCGGCGTTAACACCTGCCGGCTTAAACTCAAAGTCATTCACGGCATACGGTTCGTACATATTATAACTGGCAGACATATTGGGAAAACTGTCCAGTTGCTCCCTGCTTGTATGGGTAAGAAAAAACACATTGGTTTCACTTACATCCACACTGGCCAAAACATAAGAAGTGTCCATAGAAATATGTTCATAATTACATTCTACACGCGCAATGCCTTCTGCACTAAGCTTTGCAAGCAAATAGCCCAGCATAGCGTGTATGCCAGCCTGCGCCAATATGGTGCCAAGGGTTTCCGCAATTTTTTTTTCGTCCTGCACGGGGTCTTCCATTTTGTTTGTGTTTTAAGCGTGTATGTCAAAAAGTATCGTTTTTAACTTAAAACTTGTCAACACAAAGTGGGGGAAGGGTGCAGAAGCTATGGGAAGGCCTGCTACTGGCAAAGCTAATAGGGAGAGTTAAAGTCAGGGAAAGCCCCTCACCATGCATTTCTCCCAAGAAAAAGCAAGATAATAATCCACCCAGTAACAACTATTCTCGTCGCAATTTTATCTCATAAATACCGTCCGT
>CAZPTC010000100.1:0-8433 GCA_964589455.1 uncultured Desulfovibrionaceae bacterium
CCCAACCAGAGAAAATGGTGCGCAATATAAAGATGCTGCTCGGTTAGCCGATAAGGCTTTTGTCAAAGGCTTTCCCAATGGGTCTGCTTTGGCATAAAAACTTTGCACACGTTCTGCCTGTGCATTTTCACTTCGGGCCGCCTCACGCATAAAAGGGAAACGTATGAGCCAAGATTTTCTTGATCCGGAACTCATTACCGATTTTATTTTAGAATCAAAAGAGCATCTGGAAACCATAGAACCAAACCTGCTGGAGCTTGAAAAAGCACCAGATAACCTTGCGCTTTTAAACGAAATTTTTCGTCCCATGCACTCCCTTAAAGGGGCCTCCGGCTTTTTGGGCTTAAACCGCATTAATCACCTAGCCCATAAATCTGAAAATATTCTGGACGAATTGCGCAAAGGCGTTATGGTTGTCACCCCGGAAATTATGGACGTTATTTTGGCCTCTACAGATGCCTTGCGGCAAATGATAGATAACCTTGATAAAATCCATGTTGAGGGCGATGTACCAACGGAACATATTATCCAGCTTATTGAAACCCTGCTTGCTGGGGGCACCCTGCCTGCTGGCGCTGCCCGCGCGGCTGTGCATGGGGAAGAAATGCCAGCTCCAGAACCAGCAGCACCAGTTGCACAAGCCCCTGCGCCTACACCAGAAAATATAGCAGAACCCGCGCCTGTGGCTGCCGCGCCAGAAACTGCCGCACCTGTTGAACAGGTGCAACAAGCCGTACCCACAGAAAGAGTACGCAACGCACTTTCTACAAGAGACTGGATAAGCACCCTTGCCCTGCGTGAGCCTGTTACCCTTGTGGCCTTTGGTGCCAGCCACCTGAAAGATTTTATGGACGAGGCTAGGGAAAATACCGAAAACCTCAATACCGGCCTTTTAGAATTAGAAAGAAACCCCACAGGCAATGCAGAACTGGTTAATGACCTTTTCCGCTTTTTCCACAATCTTAAAGGCAACAGTGGCATTATTGATTATAAAGAGCTCAATTCTCTTACCCACGAAGCAGAAACTTTGCTCAACAGGGTGCGCCACGATGAACTTGTGGTGACCCATGAACTGGTAGACTTACTGCTTGTTGTGGTAGATGCGCTGGATGCCCTTGTGGATGCCATTGACCCACCCTCTGGCACGGCAACACCTTTTGACTCTTCAGAACTTCTTACCCAACTGCAAAAAGCGGTGGCTGGCGGCGAAATAAGCCTGCCAGAAAGCCTGCTTGTAAGCGCTCCTGTACAGGAAGCCCCTGCCAAAATACAAACGCAAGACAATACAATTGTGCCCATTGGTGCAGACAGAGACGAAGACGACCTGGATATGTATAAAAACACTGTGCACCAACAACGTGTTATTATGGTAGCCAGCCTGGAAGAAATAAAGAAAGACCCCACCCGTAAAGAAGAAATGGATGCGGTTTTCCGCAGCCTTATGGCCATTGCCAATGCTTCCAACTTTATGGGCTTTGCAGAAATAAAAACGTATGCAGAACGCACAGCCGGTATTGTAGACCAGGCCCGCAACACAGATATGGACCTTTCCTGCATGGTAGACCTGCTAGAACAGGAAATTGCCATTGTGTGCGATATGGCAAAAGACAGCGTACATGCGCCAGAAAAACCAGCAGACACTGCCGCACCAGCGCAAGTTTCTGCTCCGGCCCCGGAACAAAAAGCTGAAGGCCCCAAACCTGCTGAAGTGCCTCCTGCACCGCAAGCCCCAGAAGCAAAACCAGAGCCAAAACAAGAGTCGCCTAAACCCGCTGCTCCGTCGCCAGAAGTTAAGCCAGAAGCCAAAGCAGAACCCCCAAAAACTGCTACTCCCCCTGCCGCTCAACCTTCTGCTGCCCCAGCCGCTGGCGCTGCACCGGAAAAACCCGCTTCTTCCAGCATACGTGTAGACCACGAAAAGCTGGATCACCTTATGAATCTTATTGGCGAGCTGCTTATCAACCGTAACCGCTACGCCATGAT
The DNA here is from genome assembly GCA_964589455.1 of uncultured Desulfovibrionaceae bacterium. Taxonomy (GTDB): domain Bacteria; phylum Desulfobacterota; class Desulfovibrionia; order Desulfovibrionales; family Desulfovibrionaceae; genus CAZPTC01. The sequence continues at coordinate 1,984 of CAZPTC010000100.1, forward strand.
CACCAAAACATTAGAAGCCGGTGGCAATGTAGATGTTACCGCTGTAGCGCAAGACCTTTCAGAAACCACCTACGCTATGGCGCGCGTTTCGGATGAATTGCAAGACACCATTATGAAAGTGCGCATGGTGCCTGTTTCTTCCGTATTCTCCCGCTTTCCCCGCCTTGTGCGCGACCTTTCCCGTAAGTCCGGTAAAGAAGTGGAACTGGTTATGGAAGGTGAAGAAACTGAACTGGATAAAAGCGTGGTAGAAGTCATAAATGACCCCCTAATGCACCTTATCCGTAATTCTGTTGACCACGGTATTGAACCGGAAGATGTGCGTATTGCCAAGGGGAAAAATCCCAAGGGCCGCGTAACCTTACGAGCCTACCACAAAGGCAATTCTGTTGCCATTGAAATTGAAGACGACGGCGCAGGTATTGACCCGGATAAAATGCGGGAAGTGGCTATCCGCAAAGGCATTATTACCCCTGAAGAAGCCAAGAATATGGATGACCGCGAAGCCGTAGACCTTATATTTGCCCCCGGCTTCTCTTCTGCAGAAAAAGTTACGGATATTTCCGGCCGCGGCGTGGGCATGGACGTTGTGCGCACCAATGTGAAAAACTTAAAAGGCAGTGTCAATACCTCCACAGAGCTTGGTAAAGGTACCCGCTTTACCCTTTCCCTGCCCCTTACCCTTGCCATTATTGAAGCGCTTATGATCAAGATGAATGATCAAATGTACGCCATACCCCTGGACGCTGTTTCCACAACCACCAAGCTGGAATCTGTGCGCCTTACCAATGTAAAGGGCCGCAAAGCTGTTACCATGCGCGGCGAAGTGCTGGGCATTGTACAGTTGGCAGAGCTTCTTAACCTGCCGCATGAAAAAGAATTGCCAGAAGTGCTTTCTGTTGTCATTATCCAAGATAATGAACGCCACCTTGGCCTTGTGGTAGACCGCCTGCTGGACAGACAGGAAATAGTCATCAAATCCCTTGGCACCTACCTTGGGGATGTAAAAGGCCTCTCTGGCGCAAGCATAATGGGCGATGGCAGCGTTGTGCTTATTTTAGACCCCCACGAAGTTTATATGATGGCAACATCAAAGGCTATATAAAGAACTGGGGGAAGGTAAACCCCTTCCCTTCCCTTCCCTAAAAAACTTTATGATTAGTAACAAGTAAAAAGCCCTTTTCATGTTTATGAAAAGGGCTTTTTGTGTACACGTTAATTTTTCATGCTGGTATCCATTTTACGAACCCTCTAAGTATCTTGCCATGTTGTTATTTTTTTGTTAGTTAATGTAGCATGTAAGTTATTTTTTATGTGCAGGTGAAACCCATGCGCCCATTACGGAATTATATCCATTGTATACTATGTATTATAGTGTCTTTTTCTCTTGTTCTGCCCGCTTTTGCTGCAGATGACCTGGAAGCTCTGGAAGAAAGAGAGCGGGCCATTGCCAGGCGCATGGAAGCTTCCACCGTGTTTATTCTTACAGACACAGGCATGGGCTCTGGTTTTATTGTGGGGGAAGGCCTTGTTATGACAGCCGCCCACGTTGTCAATGATAAGCCGGAAGATATTTTAATCATGAACAGCGTGTTGCCACCTACCTTAGCCACTGTTATGGACTATACCAACATTGCAGAAGACATGGGTAATGACTTTGCAGTCCTGCAATTTTCTGTACCCCGTGGTGTAGATTTGCCTGTTTTAGAGTTTAATACCAGCATTTCCCGCATGGACCGAGTAAGTGCCTGGGGCTACCCTGCCCTGATAAAAGAATTCGATGCACGCCACGCAGCCCTTATGGAAGGCGAATTTATTGGTGCGCCAGATGTTGTATACACAGAAGGCGTTGTGAATGTTATCCAGCAGGGCGTTGCAGACTACACCACCATTGTACACTCCGCCAATATTGCCCGTGGCAACAGCGGTGGCCCGCTTGTGAACAGAAAAGGCGAAGTAGTGGGCATTAACACCTGGGGCGTTTCCCAGGCAGATGAAGCTTCTTCCCTTAATGGCGCGCTTACTGCTGCAGATATGATTGCCTACATGAAGTCCTTAGGGCTTGCGCCGCGTATAGCCGCCCCCAGCAGCTATGTGGCAAACAACAGCCCTGTACCCGCAAGCCCATTGCCGGGCAATTCCACAAACAGGCCGGTTGGCCCCTCTGGGCAAATGGGCCAGGCCGGGCAAACCGGGCAGGCAGGCAATACCTCAAGTGCGCCTTCCAGCCCCGCGCAGCCTGTAGATACCAGCGCGGCCTTTGATCCGCAAACCTATACCCCCCAATCCCTTATTGCCTATGCTGATAAAGGTGAACCAGTTGCCCAGTATCTGCTTGGGTATAATTACCTTTTTGGGGACGAAGGTTTTGCGCAAGATCCCACAAAAGCCAAGCAATATTTAGAGGAAGCCGCAGCCCAAGGCAATACCCAGGGGGATTATTTGCTTGGCGTGCTGCACTTGTATGAACCTGCCTACCATGACCCGGAAAAAGCTCTGCAGTACTTTCTTACAGCAGCCAAAGACCCGGACGCTTACCCCCAAGACCAGGCTTTTTTAGCCCAGCTTTATTATTCTGCAGAATTTGACGGCATAACCCGTGATTTAAATAAAGCCGCCTATTGGGCCAAACGGGCCGCAGACAGCGGAGACCCGGATGCCAAGGCCTTGCTTGGCTTTATGTATTATTACGGGGAAGGGGTAGAAGGGGATGCCCAAAAGGGGCTTGCCCTTGCCAGAGAAGCTGTAAAAGCCAACAGCGATCTTGGCAAAGCCCTTCTTGCGTGGATGTATTACCACGGCGAAGTGGTAGAAGAAGACAATATCAAAGCCCTTGCCCTTGCGCGTGACGCAGCAGAAGCCAATATTCCTACCGCCCAAGGTTTACTTGCTGTTATGTACCATTTTGGGAATGGGGTAGATTTAGACGAAACCATAGCCGAAGGCTGGGCAAGCCGCGCAGCCTATTATTCGGATGAGTTTGGCCTTTTTGTGCTTGGCGATTTACACTACCGTGGCAATGTAGTGCAAAAAAATAATACCCGCGCCTGGGCCATGCTGCAACTTTCTGCAGAAAAAGGCGTAGTAGATGCTAAAAACCTTCTGCCAGAAGTAGAAGCCGCCATGACTAAGGACGAAATTGCCGCAGCCCGCAAACTGCAAAATTCCTGGCGTAAAAATGGCATAAGCTGATTATCCACGCTTTCTTTTTTTGCATGTCACAGCTTTTTAGCTCACCATAAAGTTACCAGCTTAAGCTTCTCTACCAATTCCCTTAAGTTTTGGCATAAGGAGCCTTATGCTTACTCGCTTACTGGCAGGTGCCCTGCACGGCGTAGATGCCTTCCGTGTGGATGTAGAGGTGGAATTTACCCGTCAAGGTTCCCCGCTTTTCACAGTTGTGGGTCTTGCAGAAGGGGCGGTAAGAGAAGCAAAAGACCGTGTGCTTGCGGCACTGCGTACCTGCCACTATGTGCTGGAGCCTGCCAAAGTAACCGTAAACCTTGCCCCGGCAGACAGGCGCAAATACGGCACAGCCTATGACTTACCCCTTGCCCTTGGCCTGCTTGCCAGTGCCGGGCGCATACCGGCCAGCCTGTGCGAAGGCTGGTTTTTTGCGGGGGAACTTTCCCTTTCTGGTGATATAAAGCCCATACCCGGCATATTGCCCCTTGCCATGCTTGCGCGTGCAGAACACGCCAAAGGCATTGTGGTTGCCCCGGAAAATGCGGCAGAAGCCGCCCTTGTACAGGGTTTGGATGTTTACAGCATACCCTCTTTGCCAGAATTACTGGCCTTTTTAACGGGCAATACCCAGTATGAACCTGTGCAGTTTTCCCCAGAGTCTTTTCCTCTTTCCCCCTACCCTTTTGACTTTGCAGAAGTAAAAGGGCAGGAATACGCCAAGCGCGCCATAGAAATTGCCGCGGCAGGCGGGCATAATTTGCTCTTTATTGGCCCCCCAGGCAGTGGCAAAACCATGCTGGCACAGCGTATTCCCACTGTTTTGCCGCCCCTGACATTTGAACAGTCTTTGGAAGTGACCAAAATATACAGTGTGGCCAATTTGCTGGGCTCTGCCTCTTTACTGACAGAACGCCCTTTTCGTGCTCCACACCACACTATCTCCGCTGTGGCGCTTGTAGGCGGCGGCGCATTCCCCAAACCGGGCGAGGTTTCCCTTGCGCATCACGGGGTGCTTTTTTTGGACGAATTGCCTGAATTTAAGCGCCATGCGCTGGAAGTGCTGCGCCAGCCTTTAGAAGATGGCAAGGTCACTATTTCCCGCGCTGCCCACGCTGTTACCTACCCGGCAGACCTTATGCTTATAGCCGCCATGAACCCCTGCCCCTGCGGCTATAAGGGCGATGCCAAGCATACATGCACATGTTCCCGCATGGCGCAGGAACGATACCGCGACAAAATTTCCGGCCCATTGCTAGACCGCATAGACCTGCATGTAGAAGTTTCCGCTGTGCCATTTGATGACTTAGCGCCTGCTTCCCCCACGGCAAAGCCGCCCCGCTCTTCCGCGCACATGCGGGAAAGCATTGCCGCAGCCCGCGCCATACAAATTACCCGCTACCAGAACACATACTGCGCCTCTAATGCCCATTTAAACGGCGCTCTTTTAGACCAGCACTGCGCGCTTACCCCAGAAACACGGGGCTTTTTGGAAAAAGCCGTGCAGACACTTGCGCTTTCTGCCCGCGCCTTTACCCGTATACTGCGTATTTCCCGCACTATTGCAGATTTAGAAGCCTCCCCAACTATCCAAACCCAGCACATAGCAGAAGCTATTAATTGCCGCTGTTTGGATAGGGAAAGACTGCTGTAATCAGAGGGTTGTAATCAGTCGGATGACATCAGGCGGATGACTCTGCCAGCAAACTGTTTTGCTTTTTGCAAAACCGCTTTAAACCGGAACGTATTATTATGGTATGGAAGGGCCAGATTAAGTTAAAATACACGATGCCAAGCGTATTGCGGTACTGCACAAGTGTTGTGACATAAAGACAAGAGTTTTCTTTATCCGCAAGAATAGAAGCGCGAAAATCAAGGTGGCTGTCTGTTTCCCCCATCACCACTTCGTTTTCTGTTTCTTTGTACACATGGAAAAAAAGTGCGGGTTCGCCTGCTGGGGCATCTTCTGGCACAAAACCATCGCTGGTTTTAAGGCCAAAAGGTTTCACAAGGGTATCCCTGAGTTGCAGCAGAAAGCGTACAGGGCGAGGCAGGGTGAAAAAATCCGCGGCAATTTTTCGTGCATTGCCTTTTAAAGGGCACACCACTTTATAGCAATCTGCGTAGGATATGTGCCCAAAATTTTCTGCCACAAAGGAAGAAGGGTGCAGGCCTTTATGCCGTATGACTTTGTACATTGTTTTCCCCCTGTACAGATAAACCTTTTTCCAGTTGCACAAGCGCCATAGAAAGTTCTTGCAAAGCGGCCTCTGCATTAAACATTTCTTCTTGCAAGCCACCAACAACACCCATTAAATACCGGCTAAAAATAATTTCTGCCACTACTTGGCTGTTTACATGCTGGTGGTATTCCCCCTTTATTTTGGCGTTATCAATACAATCCACCAGTTGGGAAATAAACAAAAAGTTGAGTTTTTCATGACGCTTGCCCCACTCGCCCCGTGCAAAAAGTGTTTCAGAAAGCACCACACGGAAAAAGGCAGGCCTTTTGTCATAAAAGGCGTATAATGCCTTTGCATAAAACAATATTTGTTCTTTGCACGGCGCTTGTTGCTGTAAATTTGCCTCAGCGAAGGCCAGAGCTTGGTAAATTTCTTCCTCAAGTGTTGCCACGAGCAGGGAAATTTTGTCTGGAAAATGGGCAAATACGGTGCCTTCCGCCACCCCAGCCTTTTGTGCAACATGCAAAACAGGTGCGCTTGCGTCTATGGCGTACACTTCTTTGGCAGCGGCTAAAATGCGGTTTTGTGTTCGCAAAGCCGCTTCTTGCCGCTTTGATGAAGGGTTGAGCATATTTCACCTCTTAAAAAAAATGAGTACACTCATTGAGTATACTCATTTTTAAAAAGAGGCAAGCGGTTTTTGCTTACTCTATTCTGCCTGCCATAGCTTTATACATGGCATTGGCAGTGGCAAGCACTGTGCAGCGCTGTTGCAGCAAGGCCTTTTCGGCGGTATTTTGGTTGCTTATAGCCTGTAAATAATCGGAAAATTCCGCCTTACCCATTTCGTACCGGGTTTGCTGGTAGGCAGTTATTTTGCGGTTATTTTCCACTTTTTCCTGCATAAGGGCAAGCACCTGTACAGCATTTTGGTATTCCGCAAAAAGCCTGCTTACTTCATTAAGGGCTGTTGTTATGCTTTGTTCAAACGCAAGTTTGGCGTCTTCAAGGTCTGCTTCTGAACCTTTAATATCCCAGCGCAGGGTTTGCCAATTCAAAAATGGCAAAGAGAGAGAGACTACAC
>CAZPTC010000101.1:0-8310 GCA_964589455.1 uncultured Desulfovibrionaceae bacterium
AATATCTTTAGCAGAGGCCCATCCTTGCAGTTCGCCAGTAAGGTGTACCTGTATAACTTTGGGCATATTGACTGTGTAAGGTTCGCCAGCCATAGCAAGAGCAACGGAAAGGCCACCCGCGCCTATGGCAAGGCTGCCAATACCACCGGCTGTTGGGGTGTGGCTGTCTGACCCTAAAAGCGTAGCACCGGGTTTTGCAAAATTCTCTAAATGAAGCTGGTGGCATATACCAGAGCCGGGGGGCGAATAGACAGCGCCGTATTTTGCGGCGCTTGTGCGCAGAAAACGGTGGTCATCTGCATTGCGAAAGCCCATTTGCATGGTGTTATGGTCTACATAGCTGACAGAAAGATCTGTTTGCACCCTTTCCATTCCAAGGGCTTCAAATTGCAGCCACGCCATGGTGCCTGTGGCATCTTGCGTAAGGGTCTGGTCAATACGTATGGCAATGGGTTCGCCAGGCTGGGGCAAAGGCTTGTTTTTGTCCTTGCCTGTTAAATGGCTGGCAAGGATTTTTTGGGTCAAATTCATGGGGTTTGTATCCTTAGGAATGGATTATAAGGGGCACTCAGCAGCAGCTATTTCCTGCGCCCAGAATGGTAAGGGAGAAGTGTATTGTTTTTCCGGAACCATTGGGGCCACCAATTACTATAAGGCGTGGTTGCAAATCAGCGGGCATGGTTACTCCAAAGGCATACCGCTTTCGCGGTATTCACTCAGTTTATTGCGCAAGGTGCGAACAGAAATGCCCAAAAGCTCTGCTGCCTGGGTGCGGTTGCCATTTGTGGCAACAAGCCCCTTTTGTATCATCATGCGTTCCATTTCATGCAAAGGGATAACAGCGTCTGAAAAAAGAGCCGCATCTGCACCTGCTGTACCTATTGTACCAGTTGCAGCCATTGCAGAAGGTGCAGCAGAGAGAAGGGCAGAGCCAGCTTCCTGATTTTCTGCATTGCCTTCTGCTTGCATTTCTGTTGTTGGTGGCAAAATTTCTTCTTCCATAAAAAGCGGCCAGGTATCTGCTTCTAATAAAAAGTGGCCTACCTGTATGGGCTTACCACCGGCAAGCAAAACAGCCCGCTCCATAAGGTTTTGCAATTCCCGCACATTGCCCGGCCATTCGTATGTTTGTAGCCATTCTGTGGCTTCTGGAGAAAGGCCGGCAAAGGGCACCTTATATTCTTTGCTGTAGCGGGTAAGGAAAAAATGGGCCAGCTCAAGGGCATCTTCCCCGCGTTCACGCAAAGCAGGCAAGCGCAAGGGTATAACATTAAGGCGGAAATACAGGTCTTGCCTGAACTTGCCTTCTTTTACCCAGGCTTCCATTTCCCTGTTGGTGGTGGCAAGAACACGCACATCCACTTTAATGGTTTCTGTGCCACCTACGCGGTCAAGTTCCCCTTCTTGCAGAACGCGCAAAAGCTTGGCCTGCAAGGGGTAATCCATTTCAGAAATTTCGTCTAAAAGCAGGGTGCCGCCATTTGCCAACTCAAACTTGCCCAGCTTGCGGCCAATGGCACCTGTAAAGGCCCCTTTTTCATGGCCAAAAAGTTCGCTTTCCAGCAAGTGTTCTGGCAAGGCCGCGCAGTTAATGGCAATAAAGGGGCCATTGGCTCTGTCTGAAAGCGCGTGCAGAGTTTTGGCAAACATTTCCTTCCCTGTGCCAGACTCCCCAGAAATAAGCACACTTGCTATAGAAGGCGCTACCTGCTTGGCAAGGGCAAGAACCCGCTGCACAGAAGGGTGGGAGCCAATAATAAGCGGAGCAGCGGGTATTTCTGGCTTATGCCCGCCAAGGCTGGTAAAGCTTGGGGAATTTTGCTGGGGCAGGGTTTTAAGAAGTGCGGCCAGCTTGGGAATTTGCAGGGGTTCTGTCCAATAATCGTGCGCACCTGCGTTAAGAAGGCGTTCTGCCTCCTGGGGGCTGCCTTTATCTGTGGTGATAATAATGGGCGGTAAATTTTCATGCTGGTCAAGCAAATCTTCTACCAAAAAACCGGGCATTGTGGGACGTGCCACAATAAGTGCAGGCCGCGTTTTTTGGATAAACGCCAAGGCCCCCTTAAGGTTTTCCGCAAGGGCAGCTTCTATGCCGGCATCCCGCATTTGCGGGAACAAGCGCGTTATGGCGCTGGCTGGCACAAGAAAAAGAATTTTTGCTGTTGGCATGGCCTGTATTCTAGCGCGGTTTATGAGGAAAAGCAAGAAGAAGGAGAGGGTATAGAGCAGGAGAAAAGCAGGGTGCTTTGCCCCTTACCATAATTATAGAAAACTAAGGAGGACACGCAAATTATTATTGCGTTCTAAAACAAATACCCCTATATACACGCTGCCTCCCCGGAACAGCGCGAAGTCCACGCCCCAAACAAGGAGGCATACTTTGAGAAAAAGTATAGTGAAGGCCGCTATTACGGCTATCCTGGCAATAATTGCCTTGCTGTTTTTTTCCAGCAAAGCTTTGTAAAGGGTAGGCCCCGGTAGTGGTAGCACACATCCGGGGCCAGTTTTCTTAAAACACACTTGTTTTGGGGAGGCTGGGGCATCGCGCGTAAACGGGCCCAGGGTGTTAGCGCACTCTGGGTCTTCTGCTTCCAGCCGCTTGAAAAAAGAATAGATTTTCTCCCTTTTCTTGTCAAGGGTCTGCTTCACTTAGAAAAACGCATCCTGGCCCTTGTGTTCTTCTGGAATGGCATTACTTTTAGTGTATCATTTTTTGCAAGGTGTATTATGGAACATACAACGTATCCAGAGCGTTCAGACAAAGACTTTGTCCCGGAACCAGTGCTTCATGTTTTACTGCAGCCAGAAGAAACCCGCATGGATATTCCCCGCAGCAGGGGTAAAACCGTGGCGCGCCTTATGCACCACTTGGGTTTAAAGCCGGGCAGTGCCATAGTGGCCCGCAATGGCGTATTACTTACCCCAGATGTGCGCCTTTTTGGCGGCCAGGAAATTTTAGTCCGCAAAGTTATGAGTACAGGGTAGCGCAAGCCTGCCCCCGTGTGCTTTGCCATGCTCCGTTTATTTGGTATTTTTTAATATACTGTTTTTATTTATAAAAATAAATTCTGGAACATGGAGCGTCAATATCTTGACATTTGGGCAGCGCGCTCTATTTTCTTTGTAGCTTCCCAAAACCAAACGGGAAGGATTAACTTTTGAGGAGAAACGCGGATGTCTGTTTCGTATAAAGATTACTACCAGTTGCTGGAAGTGCCCCGCACCGCAACCAAGGACGAGATATCCAAAGCTTATAAAAAGCTGGCCCGCAAGCTGCACCCGGACTTAAACCCTGGGGATGCCAGCGCGGAAGAGCGTTTTAAAGATATAAACGAGGCCTATGAAGTCCTGAAAGATGAGGAAAAGCGCAAGCTTTATGATACTCTTGGCCCCAACTGGCAGCATGGCCAGCAATTCCAAAGCGGCGATTTTGGCGGCTTTGGCGGTGCTGGTGGGCAGGGCGGTTTTGGTGGCGGCGACTTCAGCGACTTTTTCGAAACCCTTTTTGGCAATGCCAGAGGGGGCTATAGCACCTACGATAACCAAGGCGGTTTTTCCGCTGGCTTTGGTGGTGGTTTTGGTGGCACAAGCCGCAAACCCCGCCGTGGCAGGGATATTGAGGCAGAACTAGGCATAAGCCTTGAAGAAGCGTATGCTGGCGGCAAAAAAACCTTCACCATGAATATGGGAGAAGGGGAACGCACATTAGAAGTCAATATTCCCAAAGGCGTGAAAGACGGTGCAAAGCTGCGCCTCTCTGGGCAAGGCAGGGCAGGGGCAGCAGGCCCTGGGGATTTAATCCTTATCCTGCGTTTTATGCCCCACCACCAGTTCACCCTTGATGGCACAAATGTTGTCACAGAAGTATTTGTACGCCCTTGGGAAGCTGTTCTTGGCGGCAAGGTGCGCGTGCCAACCTTAGAGGGTATGGTAGAAATGACCATTCCTGCTGGCAGCAGCAGTGGCCGCAAGCTGCGCATACGCGGCAAAGGCCTTGGTCAGGGTGCAGAAAAAGGCGATGAAATAATAAAAGTTGGCATACTTGTGCAAAAGCCAGAAGAATTAACGCCTGAGCAAAAAGAGCTTTGGGAAAAGCTGGCGGCAAGCGCCACCCCTGTGTAGTGAGGAAAAAAACTATGCCAGATTCTCTTATGAAAAATATTCCTTCCCAGATAATGCCCACCCACCTTGTGGCATTTACAGAATTTGTGGAAGAAGCCGGGCTTGTAGAATCGCGCGTGTATGAACTTGTAGAAATTGGCTGGCTTGTACCTGCAAGCCAGACGGCGGAAAGCATGCTTTTCCGGCATGGCGATATCTTTAAAACCCGAAAATTGGCCCGCATTTGTGAAGATTTTGAACTGCCATGCCTGGCAGGGGCCATTATTGTAGACCTTTTGGATCGCATAGACGAGCTGGAAAGCCGTTTGCGCCTCCATACGGCCGATTTGCCTTGATAGAATAGACTCAAGTGTATTGAGGAGACATATATATGGACATGCAAAAGTTTACCCAAAAAGCGCAAGAAGCTTTGGCAGATGCGCAAAACATAGCCATTACCCACGGCCAGCAGGAAGTGGATGTAGAGCACTTGGCCCTTGCCCTTCTTGAGCAGGAAAATGGCCTTGTGCCCAGCATTGTGCAACGTGCGCGTGTAGATGTGCCGCGTTTGGAAAATGCCCTGGAAAAGGTTATAGCCAAAAGGCCTAGTGTTCGCGGCCCAGGTATGGAAGGGCGCAATATCCACATTTCCCAGCGGCTTGCGCGCTATCTGGTACAAGCAGAAGAGCAGGCCAAACGCTTTGGCGATACCTACACAAGTGTAGACCACATTTTTGCTGAACTTCTTACCCCGCCCGCAGGCTCGCCGGATATGAACCAGCGTGCCTTTATGGACGCGCTGAAAGAAGCAGGGCTTGATAAAGAAAAATTCCTGCAGGCCATGCGCGATGTGCGTGGTGCCCACCGTGTGGATTCTGCTAATCCGGAAGCCACGTTTGAAGCGTTAAACAAATACGGGCGCGACCTTGTAGAAGCAGCCGCCAGTGGCAAGTTAGACCCTGTCATAGGGCGCGATGCGGAAATCAGGCGCACAATACGCATATTATCCCGCCGCACAAAAAATAACCCCGTGCTTATTGGTGAGGCAGGCGTTGGTAAAACCGCCATTGTAGAAGGCCTTGCCCACCGCATAGTCAAAGGGGATGTACCGGAAAGCCTGAAAAATAAGCGCCTTATCTCGCTGGATATGGGTGCCCTTATTGCGGGTGCCAAATACCGGGGCGAGTTTGAAGAGCGTCTTAAGGCCGTGCTTACGGAAGTGGAAGAAGCCCAAGGCCAGGTTATTCTTTTTATTGATGAATTGCATATTATTGTGGGCGCTGGCAAAACAGAAGGCTCTATGGATGCCAGCAATCTTTTAAAGCCCATGCTTGCGCGTGGGGAACTGCACTGCATAGGCGCCACCACGCTGGATGAATACCGCAAGAATATAGAAAAAGACCCGGCTTTGGAGCGTCGCTTCCAGCCTGTTGTGGTGGACGAACCCAGCATGGAAGACGCCATTTCCATACTGCGTGGCTTAAAAGAGCGCTTTGAAGTACACCACGGTGTGCGCATAAGTGACTCTGCCATTGTAGAGGCTGTTACTCTTTCTGTGCGCTATATAACAGACCGTCAGCTTCCAGATAAGGCCATTGACCTTATTGACGAAGCCGCCGCCATGATCCGCACGGAAATAGACTCTCTGCCAGCGGAATTAGACGAAGCCAACCGCAAAATTATGCAACTGGAAATTGAAAGAGAAGCCCTGCGCCGCGAAACAGATGCCGCCTCTGCAGACAGACTGCAAAAATTGGAAAACGAGCTTGCAGCCCTGCGTGTTACCCAAAGCCAGCTTATGCAGCAATGGGAAGCAGAAAAAAATTCCATTGAAAATGTGCGCGGCATTAAAGGCGAAATTGAGCGTACAAAATACGCTATTGAAGAAGCAGAACGTAATTATGACCTAAATAAAGCGGCAGAGCTTAAATACTCCAAGCTTTTTGAGCTGGAAAAACGCCTTGCAGAAAGCGAAGCCCTTTCTGGCACCAGTGAATCCACAGGCGCACCCACCCTTTTAAAGGAAGAAGTGCGGCCAGATGACATTGCCAATATTGTGGCCCGCTGGACAGGCATACCCGTTACACGCCTTATGGAGTCCGAGCGCGAAAAACTGCTTGCTTTGCCCCAAAAACTGCATGAGCGTGTTGTAGGGCAGGATGAAGCTGTTGCCGCCGTTTCCGATGCCATTCTGCGTGCCCGCGCCGGCCTTTCAGACCCCAACAGACCAACAGGCTCTTTCATATTCCTTGGGCCTACAGGTGTTGGCAAAACTGAACTGTGCAAAGCCCTTGCAGAAGCTCTGTTTGACACAGAAGACAGTATTGTGCGGTTAGATATGAGCGAGTATATGGAAAAGCATTCTGTTTCCCGCCTTATTGGCGCGCCTCCTGGTTATGTGGGGTATGATGAAGGGGGCCAGCTTACAGAAGCCGTGCGCCGCAAACCATACGCCGTTGTGCTGTTTGATGAAGTGGAAAAAGCCCACCCGGATGTTTTCCATACCCTTCTTCAGCTTTTGGACGATGGCCGCCTTACAGACAGCCAGGGCCGCACAGTAGACTTCAAAAACACCCTTATTATTATGACCTCTAATATAGGCTCTGCCCGCCTTTTGGAAGGCATTGACCCAGATGGACAGTTTTACGAAGGCGTGCGCGATGCCGTCATGGGCGATCTGCGCCACCACTTTAAGCCGGAATTTCTCAACCGTGTGGATGAAATTGTCTTCTTCAAACCTTTGCTGGCTGGGCAAATTGCAGAGATTATAGACATACAGCTTAAACGGCTGCGCAAGCGTTTGGAAGAGCATAAACTTACGCTGGAGCTTACCCCCAAGGCCCGCCATTATATAGCAGAAGCCGCTTATGACCCTGCCTATGGCGCACGCCCCCTCAAGCGTTATCTCCAGCATGAGCTGGAAACCCCGCTTGCCCGCGCCATAATTGGTGGGAAGATAAAGGATGGCGAACATATCCGCGTGGACATGAGCCTTGTGGATTCGCCGGATACAGACGCGCCCCTGCGCTTTTCTGTAACAAACCCGATTGACCATTCCACCCATTGGCTGGAGATGTAAGAGGCGTGCTGGGGGAAGGAAAACCCCTTTTGTGAACAAAAGGGGTTTTCCTTCCCCCAGACCCCCTTCCTTTCCCCCAAAAACTTTTTATTTATCTACTCGCACCCGTATGGCAACATGTGGGTGTTTTTTTAAGGTTAAGAATAGATGTTTTTGCTTGGCACATTTCTTGCTTGTTACTGCCTGAACACATTTCTAACAATATTCTGACGTTGTGGCGGATAATTTTTCCTGCCCGCGCATGTGTTCAAGGAGAAGGAATATGCAGGTTGCCCCTTTAGAATTATGGACATTTGGTCTTTCTGATACAGAAAAAAATCTTCTTGCGCGCTGTGCTGGGGAAGAATATTCCCTTTTATCTCTGGATGGGATGGACGCGGAAGAAATTGCCCAAGTTGCGCGTGTGGCAGAAAGTAATGAACCTCTTTTGCTGTGGCTTGGCAGCAACTGCTGGTTTGATTTTTGCGTGCAGTGCCAGGATACTGCAAAAACATTAGAGCTTTTCCCGCGGGTGTTGTTATTAGAGGAAAGCGCGTGTGCAGAGCATGTGTACCAGGCATTTGAAGGCCATTACCAGCAGGTTGTACGTGGCCCGCTTGCAGAACCCCATGTGTTCGATGCCCTTAGTCGTGCGCGTGAAGCCAGCAATATGTTTATGGATATGTCCCGTATGACACGGGAACTTATGCTTGGCAGAGAAGTGCTTGCGCGCAAAAGCGAAGTTTTTTCCATGCTCTTTTCCTTTTTTGCCACTACTGCTAAAGCAAAAAATGTTCCGGAATGGCTTGCAGCCTGCCAACAGGCATTAGGGCATAGCCTTGGCATGGAAAATGTACACCTTGCATGGTGGGGCAAAAATATAGAATTAGGCAGAACGTACAGCCTTACCCCGCCCACAGTGTTTTATCTTGGGCTGCCAGAACAAAGCGCTGTAGAGGGTGCCTGGCATAAATACCTTAAAGACCGCGCCTGTACCCTTATGCCAGGGCTGGAAAATGCTGCGTGCGTGTGTGTGGGGAATAGCAGCGCGCCAGATACCATTATGCCGGAAGCCGCCCATGTACTGCTTATGCCACTGGGACAAGGCGCAGACAGTGCGAGAAGTAGTCGCCGAGGATCATTGAGTGACC
>CAZPTC010000102.1:0-8299 GCA_964589455.1 uncultured Desulfovibrionaceae bacterium
ACCCTTTTTTTTCAAAAAAAGGGTTCCCCCTTCCCCCACAAACTCCCCCTTCTCCTCTTCAGGAGTAACCATGCGTGTGTTAGTAACGGGTGTTGCCGGTTTTATTGGCTTCCACTTAGCGGAAAAGTTGTTAGAGCAAGGCCATACAGTTATTGGCCTTGATAACATGAACGACTATTACAGCGTAGCCTTAAAAGAAGACAGGCTAAAGAAACTGGGTGGCCGGGGCTTTATTATGGAGCGTGGGGACTTGGCAGACTATGAGAGGCTGGAAGGGATTTTTAAAACGCATGCGCCAGAGTATGTGCTGAACATGGCAGCCCAGGCAGGTGTGCGGTATAGTTTGCAAAACCCGCAGGCGTATGTGCAATCTAATCTTGTGGGTTTTGCCAATTTGCTGGAATGTTGCAGGCATAACCCGGTGAAGCACCTGGTATTTGCTTCTTCCAGCTCTGTATATGGCATGAACACAAAATTGCCATATAGTGTGGAAGACAATGTAGACCACCCGGTAAGCCTTTACGCGGCAACAAAAAAGAGCAATGAATTAATGGCGCATGCGTATAGCCATTTATATGGCATACCGTGTACAGGCCTTAGGTTTTTTACGGTGTATGGGCCTTGGGGCAGGCCAGATATGGCCCCGCACTTATTCACATCGGCCATTTTGAAGGGTGAACCTATTAAGGTTTTTAATCACGGAAAAATGAAAAGGGATTTCACCTACATTGATGAAATTGCAGAAGGCACGCTGAAGTTGCTGCCGCTTGCACCAGAAAAAAATGCGCAGTGGGATGCCGCTGACCCAAGCCCTGCCACAAGCCGCGCTCCGTGGCGGGTGTGCAATATTGGCAACCACACGGCTATAGAGCTTATGGACTTTATCCATGCCTTGGAAAGCGCGTTGGGGAAAAAAGCAGAAATGGTTATGATGCCCATGCAGGATGGCGATGTGGAAGCCACGTATGCAGATGTGGAGTTTCTGCACAGCCTCACAGGCTTTGCCCCAAGCACACCTTTGGAAGAAGGGATAGGTAAGTTTGTGGCCTGGCACAGGGCGTATTATGGGGTATAAAGGCGTAGGGAACGGCGATTAGCCTGCGCTTTGCAAATAGGTATGCTGAAAAATACACATGCGTACAGCGTCACGGTATTTGCCATTGCTGAAAAATTCGTGCTTTAATATGCCTTCCTGCTCAAAGCCCACTTTTTCGTACACATGCAGGGCCTTGGCATTTTCCGTATCCACAACCAGGTAAATTTTATACAAATTAAGCTCTTGGAAGGCATAATTCAATGCCATGCGGGTGGCGCGCTCCCCAAAGCCTCTGCCTTGGTGCAAGGGGTCTACAATAATTTGAAATTCTGCACGGCGATGGATATAATCAATTTCAATAAGTTCCACCAAGCCCGCGCTTACGCCATCTTCTTCTAAAATAAAGCGGCGTTCCGATTGGTCATGGATGTGTTTATCGTATAATTCCACAAGTTCCACAAACGCTTCATACGGTTCTTCAAACCAGTAGCGCATAATGGTGGCATTATTATCCAGATTGTGGACAAATTTTAAGTCTTCACGTTCTAATGGTCGAAGTTTCAAAGTAGGCCCAGGCATACGTTTTCCTGTATATGTGCGGTAATAGTATTGCAAAAAAAGCTGCAAGCAGGGAATATATCCCCCGTTGTTGTAGTGATAGCGCTATCTTAACGCTTCAGCAAGAAGTTTTTCTCCGGTTCTATTGGTGCCAAAAGATAACTAAATCCATGCGCTACAGAATAATGTGTAGTTTTAGCTTGATTTTTTAAGTAAAAATAGCTACGCATAGTGCATAATGCTCCACAATTGTATGGCATAGCGCTGTATCTGACTGGAAAGAAATAACATACTGTCAGGAGATTACCAATGAAAAAACTTTTGCTTAGCGCATTACTCACCTTAGCCATGTGCGCCACCGCTATGGCTGCCTCCCAGGATACCAAGTTTTTCACTATAGATGTGCCAGATGGATACGCCTTTGCGAAAGAAGCTATATCGAATGGCGGTGAAACCGTTAATATTGTCAGCAAAGATGGCAATGCGGCTCTTGTCATTGTATACGCACCGCGTGACGGCGCAGCAATGGGCGACATTGCGAAAGTTTGGGAAAAAGAAATGGGCATTACTGCCGCAAAAAACCCAAAAGGCAGCACTGGGGATTCCTATACTCTGGAAGGCACGGTCGATGGCATTGCACTTATGGGCTTTCTGAATGATGAAGGCGCAGACTATTCCCTTTTCCTTTACATTGGCGATGACCCTCTTATAGACAAAGCAGTAGACAGCGTTGTCTGGAAATAAGGCACAGCCGGCCATTTCCTTTTGTGCGTATGACAACATACTCCATGCTGTATACCATAAAGCTACATGGCCTTGGAAAAACAATTTAACGGCACTGGAGACCAGCAATGAAAAAACTTTTGCTTAGCGCATTACTCACCTTAGCCATGTGCGCCCCTGCTATGGCCGCCACTCAGGAAACCAAATATTTCACCATAGATGTGCCAGATGGGTACGTCTTTGAAAGCCAACCTGATGAAGATGGTGGGGAACTTGTTGCTATTACCAGTAACAATGGTACTGGGCTTCTTATTGTAAACGCCCCGCGTGATGGCGCGCCAATGGCCGATATTGTAAAACTTTGGGAAAAAGAAATGGGCCTAAAAGCTACGCTGGCCGTAGAAATTCCAGGGGAACACTACGACCTGTCCGGTGAAACTGATGGAGTAGCCCTGTCAGGGTACATGGCAAAGGAAGACGCGGATTACTCCCTTGTGCTCCTCATTGGCAAAGACCCCCTTTTGGACACAGCCGTACAAAATATTGTGTGGAAATAACACCTATTCCGTATAAACAGGAATAAAATCCCCAGGTATGTGCTGCATACCTAGGGATTTTTTATACCCTCCCGTGCAGGATGCGCGGAAGGGAGAAGCATGTTACAGGAAGGCTTACGGCAATTCCTGGGCAATAGTTTCGCAAAGATTTTTAAAGTCAATGGGTTTGGCAATGTGGGCGTTCATTCCAGCCTGCAGGGCATGGACAACATCATCTGCAAAGGCATTGGCTGTCATGGCAATAATAGGTATATGCCCGGCATCCGGGTGCTTAGAGGCGCGTATGGCGCGTGTGGCCTGGTAGCCATCCATAATAGGCATTTGCACGTCCATAAGAATAAGATCATAATACCCGGCTGGGGATTTAAGAAATATATCCACAGCGTCCTGCCCATTAATAGCGCTTTCCACCTGCGCATTGGTCATACCCAAAAGCTCTGTGGCAATTTCTACATTAATGGGGTTATCTTCCACAAGCAGGAAACGCCTGCCGCTAAAATCGTTTTCTTTTTCAGTCCGTACGGGGTTTTCCTCTGAAACATCCAAATCATCGCGGCTCATCTGTAACAGCGCATTGTACAGGGAGGACTGGAAAAGGGGCTTGGTGATAAAAAGATCCACCCCTGCTTTGCGCGCTTCATCTTCAATATCGCCCCATTCAAAAGCTGCAAGAATAATGAAAAGAGGCTCCACATCCTCTAAATCCCGCAATTGCCGGGTTGTGGCAAGGCCATCCATTTCTGGCATAAGCCAGTCAAGCAACACAATATCAAAGCCGTCATCTTTTGCTATGGCTTCGCGCACGGTTTCCACAGCCTCATGGCCGCTTTGCACCCATTGGGCGCGTATGCCAAGACGAGAAAGTATAATGGAGGTATGCTTGCAAACATCCTGGTCATCGTCCACTATAAGCACCCGTAACTCTGCAAAGTGCGGGGGCAAGTGGTGGTGGGTATGGCCTTCTGGCGTTTCAAACGGCAATTCCACCACAAAGGTGCTGCCTTCTCCCTGCTGGCTGTAGGCATGTATACGCCCATTTGCAAGGGTTACAAGGTTTTTTGTTATGGCCATGCCAAGGCCAGTGCCACCACTTATTTTCCCTTCTTGCTCAAAGGGCTGAAAAAGCTTCTCCATAAATTCAGGCGTCATGCCTATGCCATTATCGCTCACACTAAAGCGCACCCACACACTTTGCGAATGCCGTTTGGGCATTTCCTGTATGGAAAACTTTATTTTGCCATTTTCTGGCGTATACTTCACCGCATTAGAAAGCAAATTGATAAGCACTTGCTTTAAGCGCAGGGCATCGCCAATAATATTTTCATGGACAAAGTCTGTTGCTACTTCAAAGTTCTGATTTTTTGCCTGTGTCTGTACATAAATAATAGTGCAAATTTCATCAATAAGTTTTGTAAGCAGCATAGGTTCATGGGAAAGTGCCAACTTGCCACTTTCTATTTTGGACATATCCAAAATATCATTGATAAGCATAAGCAAGTGCCGTGAAGAAGAGGCTATTTTAGAAAGGCAATTTTCCAGCCTGTCCGGCTTATCCATAACAGTGGCGGCAATAGTGGTCATACCTATAATAGCGTTCATAGGTGTGCGTATTTCATGGCTCATGTTAGAAAGAAAGTCACTTTTTGCCCTGTTTGCATTTTGGGAATTAATAAGCGCATCACGCAAAACCTGCTGGGTTTGTTTTGCCTCTGTAAGGTCATTTATGGCAATAATATAACGGCTTATTTTGCCCCCTTTATGTACAGGGTAAATGGCAATGGACATGCATTTTTCTTCCCCTGTTGTGGGGTTAAGCATCATACATTCCTTTTCCATGCGTGTTTGCAATGTTTCCCTGTCAAAAACACCTAAAAGCTCCCCACATTCTTCTGTTGTACAATATTCAAAAAGAGCTCCCGCATTATCCTCCAGCACTTTACTATTGATTCCCAATATTCGTTGCACATTACTGGATACAAGTTCCATGCTTTGCGTACGTAAATGGTATATCATAAGCACTTCATCTATGTTTTCTGAAAGAACATTAAAAAGAAATTCTCTGTAATAGCTTTCTTTACTGCGCATTTTGCGCACAAGCGCACCTTGTGATAAAAGGGCAAACAGGACAAGTACAAGGGAAAGAAAGAGTGTAAAAGAAACGGTAACAAGTAATGTACGGTGGGATGTAAGGGCAAGGCTGCGCGCACCGCTTTCTGCATAGGCAATAATGGCGTTGCTGTCTTTTGTTATATTGGCAAAAACCGGGTTCATACCATCGTAAAGGGTTTTAAGATCCCCTTGCCCTGCCTGAAACTCCGGACTTTCCAAAAAGACACGACGCCATTCCATTATAGTATAAACAGACTGCTTCAGAGCCTCTATTTCTGCTGGTTTCTCATCATGCGCCGTAACCATGTGCGTAAAAACCCGCTGCATTTCATCTTCTAAATGTTGCAGTTCTTCCAGCAAAAAAGCAGGCTCTGGGTATGCAGGGTTATACAGCGCAAGGGCATGGAAATAGAGCTGGCTTTCTGTGATAAGCTGCCGCACTTTAAAGACATCGCTGGAAAGACTGAGGGGGGTTCTAAACAGGGTGTCGAAATTTTTATTAAGCTGGCTAGCGGTTATAAGCGATAAAAAAGAAAAGACTATCGCAATAACACCTGTGATTAACACAATAATACCGTTATGCTTTTCAAAAATTTGCTGCACTTTACCCATAATCTTCCCTCACTTGCATACAGTACTACTCCCTTTTCCACTTTTCTGCGCGTGCATACCAGAAAAGAGGCCCCCTGGGGGCTTAAAGACATCTCCGTATGTCTTTCAAAAAAAGAAGGCGGCAAGCGGAAGAACGCAGGCGATCATGGGGATACGCGATCACTTTCCATGAAAAAGTGCCGTGCCTGTTGTTACCAACAAAACTAGCGGAAAACTGTGCTTTTTGTCAAAGAGTTTTTTGATTAATCTATGATAGATATAGATTTCCCAACTAAAAGGGCTGGTTAAAAATTCTCTGGAAAAATAATACCACCCCAATACAACACATTCGCATGTCAATTACCACTCAAAAAGATTACTTTCTTGCGCATTATTTTCTCTTTAACCACAAAAAAACCTATTCTATGCCATTGAAAGAAATTCTGTTTCCTTGTATATTGCCTTTCAGCAGTACATGCTTTGCAGGAGGCATACCATGCACAGAGTTTCCCAGTTTGCAGGCAGCTTTTACCCAGCCCAGCCAGCCGAGCTTCTTCATACCGTCAAGTACTACCTCAGCCAGGCCCAGGAAGTAACAAGCCCTGTGGCAGACCCTTTATGTATGCTGCTTATGCCCCACGCGGGGTATGTTTACTGCGGGCCTGTCATGGGCGCAGGCCTGGTAGGGGCTGGCTACGGGGGTACACACCCGCTTTTGCCCAACACCCTTGTCTTACTTGGGCCTAACCACACTGGCCGAGGCACCCCGCTTTCTGTCTGGGACAAAGGCAGTTGGCAGACACCCCTTGGCGACGTACCTGTAAATGAAGAACTGGCTGCCGGCATTGTAGACCAAAACCTTTTCCGCTCTGACATTGCGGCCCACACAGGGGAACATTCTCTAGAGGTATTACTGCCCTTTTTGCAGGTATATTTTGCGTCTTTTCGCCAAAGTTTTTCCATTGTGCCCATTGCTGTGGGCAGGGCAGATATAAGCCTTGCAGCAGCAAAACTGGCACCAATGCTGCGTTGTCATGGCGCAGGCATTATTGTTAGCTCCGATATGGACCATTATAACGATGTAAATACCTGCATGACCAGAACCGCCTTGGTAGCTGAACAGTTTATGGCCCTTGATCCCGTTGGCATGTACCAAACTGTCCAGCAAAACAACATCAGCATGTGTGGTATTATTCCTGCAACTTTGGGCCTTATGGCCGCAAAAGTCACATGGCCCAATATTTTGCCCCATGTATTTGCCCAAAGCCATTCCGGCATTGCGAATGAGGAAGCAGACAGCGTAGTTGGCTATGCAAGCTTTGGCCTTTCCTGGACTGGCCAAACAGATGCCTGCTGAAAAGCCGCCCGCCCTACACCTGCCCAACCTGTTCCTGCACACGCTTACTATAGTCCAGCACATGCTCAACCTATTCCTGCACACGCTTACTATAGCCCAGCACATGCTCAACCTGTTCTGCTCATGGGATACTATGCCCACCACCTGCTCAAACTGCCCCGACACATGGGTATTATGCCATGCCCACTACCTGCCCCTCCCCTTATGCAAAGCTCCATAAAACTTTCTGAAGACCGCATTCTTGCTCTTGTGGCAGAATTTTTTCCCCCTGTCTATTCCCCTTTTGTCCTTGTAGACAAAGGGGATGACTGTGCTGTTCTCAGCTTTTCTTCCCCCATTGCCCTCACAAGCGATATTTTTGCGGAAAACGCCCATTTCCGGCGCTGCCACTTTTCCCCTTTTGATATTGGGTATAAAGCGCTGGCCGTTAATATAAGCGACCTTGCAGCCCAAGGTGCCACCCCCAACGGTTTTTCCGTATGCCTTACCCTTACAGGCGCAGAAGACGAAGCCTGGATACGTGCCTTTCTTGCTGGCATGGCAAGCCTTACCCATACCCTGCACGGCCTTGGCATACCCCTTGTGCTTACAGGGGGCGATCTTACACGCGCCTCCCTGCTTTCCATTTCCATTACGGCATGGGGCACTTTGCCGCCCAACTCCACAGGGCTTATGCGACGTCAGGCAAAACCCGGGGACAGCCTTTTTCTTATTGGCCCTATTGGCCTTAGCCGCCTTGCGCTTACCCTTTTGGAAGAATCCCTCCTGCCTTCTTCCCCAGCCCACTTCTCTCCTTCTTCTCCCCCCTCTCCTGGCTTTTCCCCTCTCCCCTCCATTCCCTCTTCCCTCTCTGCGTATCCTATAGCGCTGGCGCATCATTTGCGGCCCATGCCCTGTGTGCAGGAGGGCTTGCTGCTTACCACGCTTGCTTCGCAGTCCCCTGCCCCTTTTTCGCTTATGGATGTGTCAGATGGTCTGCACCGCGACCTTCCGCGCCTGCTTGGCCCCTCTATGGGGGCAGAACTTCATATCCCCCATTCTTCCCTGCACCCGGAGCTTTTGGCTTTTGCGGCACAGCGCAATCTTTCTCCAGAGCAAGCCGTACTCTTTGCGTATGAAGGCGGGGAAGATTACGCGCTTTTAGGCTCGTGCCCTACCAGTTTCACACCCACGCTTCTTGCCGCTGTTCCCCATGCCCAGCTTATTGGCACAGTAACGTCTTCTTCCACAATTTCCCTAAATACATCCCCTCTCCCCACCGGCGGTTTTGATCATTTTGGCTAAAGCTTTGGGCGCACTGGGGGGAAGGAAAACCCCTTTTGTCCACAAAAGGGGTTTTCCTTCCCCCCAGACCCCCCATCCTTTCCC
>CAZPTC010000103.1:0-8288 GCA_964589455.1 uncultured Desulfovibrionaceae bacterium
AAAGTCTTAAATTTGACCGGATGAGCTGAAAAGCTATAAACTGCCCTGGCTGATTAGGCGTAAAGCGTTGCTGCACAAAGCTTGCAAGGGAATAAAAATTCCATGCAGAAAGTACAGCGCCCACCCCTAACCAGAATGGCCAGGCAACAAAATAGACACTTAAAAGGCCTGTACAAAAAAGAAAAAGGCTCACCCATATAATGCTAAGCATGGCAAATCGCACAGATTTAATATTAAATCCGCGCCTTTGAAGCCATTTATCCAAGCTGGCATTGGCAGAAAAAATATTAATAGTATTTTCTTTTGTCATACAAGCAAGTTAGGCCGTACCTTCTGGCATATTATTTTTTTGGAGGAAGAAGATTTTTTTTGGCATTATCTTCTTCATCAATTTTTTTTTGTTCTCTGGCCAAATAGCGTGCATCTGCAAAAACATTTCTAAAGCCGGCCACAACACCAAGCACAACCCCAACAGCAGAAATCCACGGCCAGGTGCCAAACAGATAATCAAGCCCATAACCCAAGGCACCCCCAGCTATAGGGCCAGAAACCATATGCAGGCCCATAACGCTGGCAGTTCCCAGCAGGCTAAAAGGGCCGGCGTGATCCTGTTCTTCTTTTTTTTTCACAGGGTTAGGCATAGCTTAGCCAGAATGTTAATGGGTGACACTTTACACTTGGGTTTTTACACAACTTGTGTTATCTACCCTGCTGTTGCAAACAGGTCAAGCCCCCACTTCCTTATAACCAAAAAGAAGGTCACCATGCCCATACAGGATGGCAACACTGTCACCGTGCAATACCGTGGCTCCCTCACAGATGGAACTGTTTTTGACGCCTCCACCCCGGATGCACCCCTTGTGTTTACTATGGGGACAGAAAGCATGATACCGGGTTTTGAACATGCCATAGCAGGCCGCGAAAAGGGGGATACAGTTACAGTTATTATCCCGCCAGACCAAGCCTATGGTGAATATGACGAAAACCTGGTGTTTGAAGTGCCCATTGCCCAGGTGCCTGCGCATATTAAGCCGGAAGAAGGTCTTATGCTGCATGTTTCCACTGACCAGGGAGAGCTGGAAGTGGTTATATTGGAAGTAACGGATGAGGCTATTACATTAGACGCCAATCACCCGCTTGCTGGCGAGCATTTGACCTTTGAAATAACTGTGGAAGATGTAGAGTAACGCCCATTTTTCCCCAATAAAAATACGGGGGTCTGGGGGGGATTATCCCCCCCAGAAAAAAATTCTTCTTTTCAAACTTTTCAAACTCTTCAAGGAGTTTCCCATGCTTCCCACCCAACCCACGGAGTATTTTGCCTGTGCGGTTTTTGATGACGCTGCTATGGCTGCGCATTTGCCAAAGTCTGTATACAAGTCTCTTTGCAAGACCATAAAGCAGGGGGAGAAGCTGGACGCTGCACTGGCGGATGTTGTGGCCTGTGCCATGAAGGACTGGGCTATGGAGCGTGGCGCTACGCACTACACCCACGTTTTTTATCCGCTTACGGGTCTTTCTGCGGAAAAGCACGATAGTTTTCTCACGCCAGATGGCCGGGGCGGTGCCATAGCGGAGTTTAGCGGCTCTATGCTGTCTAAGGGGGAGGCAGATGGTTCCAGCCTGCCTTCTGGTGGTTTGCGCTCCACATTTGAGGCACGCGGCTATACAGCGTGGGATGTAACCAGCCCTGCGTATCTTATGGAAAGCGCAAGTGGCATAGTGCTTTGCATACCCACGGTTTTTCTTTCATGGACGGGCCTTGCCTTAGATAAAAAAACCCCGCTTTTGCGTTCTTCCCAGGCGCTTTCCAAGCAGGTGGCGCGTTTGCTTGCGCTTTTTGGGCAGGAGACAAGCCTGCCTGTGCTTTCTAATGCGGGACTTGAGCAGGAATATTTTCTTATTGATGCCGCTTTTATGGCAGGCAGGCCAGATTTGCTGGTGGCGGGCCGCACGCTTTTTGGCGCACGCCCTCCCAAGGGGCAGGAATTTGAAGACCAGTATTATGGGGTTATACCAAGCCGTGTGCTCACTTTTATGGTAGAGGCGGAAACAGAGCTGTACAAGCTTGGCGTGCCCATTAAAACCCGCCATAATGAAGCCGCACCCAGCCAGTATGAAATTGCGCCGGTTTTTGAAACCGCTAATCTGGCGGCAGACCACAACCAGCTTATTATGACGGTTTTGCGCCGTGTGGCAAAAAAGCATGGCATGGCTTGTCTTTTGCATGAAAAACCATTTGCGGGCATTAACGGCTCTGGCAAGCATATTAATTATTCTCTGGGCAATGCGGAGCTGGGCAATCTTTTTGACCCAGGTGAAACCCCGCATGACAATGCCCAATTTCTTGTTTTTTTGTGTGCGGTTATACGCGGTATGCACAAGTTTGGGCATTTTTTGCGCGCAAGCGTGGCTTCTGCCTCTAATGACCTGCGCCTTGGTGCGGCAGAAGCGCCGCCAGCCATTATGTCTCTTTTCCTTGGGGATCAGCTTACGGATATACTGGAGCAGTTCCGTATAGGAAAAGTAAAGGGCGCAAAAAAGAAAAGCTTTATGAGTGTGGGCGTGGACACCCTGCCCCCTTTGCCCAAAGATGTGGGCGACCGCAACCGCACCAGCCCCTTTGCCTTTATAGGCAACCGCTTTGAGTTCAGGGCACTTGGGGCCAGCATGTCTGCTGCGGACCCGCAGGTGGTTATAAACCTTATGCTCACAGAGTCTTTGGATTTTTCCGTGGCTTTTATTGAGCGCCTTATGCAGACAGAAAGCCTTTCCTTAGGCCAGGCTGTGCAGCACCTTATTGAACATATTATGGAAGAGCACAGCGCTGTTATTTTTAATGGCGATGGGTATTCAGAAATATGGCATAAAGAGGCCGCACGCCGTGGCCTGCCCAATGCCCCTACAACGCCGGAGGCTCTGCTTGCCTACACGGCCCCGGAAGTAGTGGAGGTCTGTTCTCGCTACCAGGTATTTTCCAAGCAGGAATTGCGCGCCAGGCAAGATATTTATCTGGAACAGTATGTTAAAACCGTCAAAACAGAGGCAGACCTTATGGTGCGCATGGCGCGTACTATGGTGTACCCGGCGGCTTTACGCCACCAAAAAGAAGTTGCAGAAACCCTTATGGTCACCCGCTCTCTTGGCCTGGAAAACTCTAGCCAAAACCTGCAAGATGTGGTAAACCAAACCCAAGCCCTGGAAAAAGCCATACGGGGACTGGAAGATGCCCTTTCCCGTGTGCCGCATCCTAAAAAATTGGCAAAACCCTCTGAATCTGGCGCAGAAACAACGTATGCAGAGGCAGACTATTACTGTAAAACTGTTATACCCGCCATGCAAAACTTACGTACATTGGCGGACTCCTTAGAAACAACTGTGGCCCATAACCTGTGGCCTATGCCCCAGTATCAGGAAATTTTATTTGTAAAATAGCAAAGTAAAAACTTTTTGGGGTTGGTTCAAAATACGCGTGTTCCTTACCCAAAAGTCGATAAAGGGAAAAAAAGTTTCATTAACGCCTAACCTGCGAGAACAGCATGAGCAAACGCAAACTTTATTTTTACCTCTTGATTGTATCACTTGTTATGATTTTTGGTGGCTCGTATTTAGCCAACAAAGTTCAAACATCAAACGGCGACGTTGTGATGCGGTCAATCAACTTTGTTACGGAAGATGGTATAAACCTCCACGCACTTCTTTATATCCCTAATTCTGCAACAAATAAAAACCCTGCACCGGCTATTGTTTCCAGCCACGGCTATAACAATACAGCAGAAGTGCAAGGCTTGAATGCTGTAGAACTTTCCCGCAGAGGCTACGTTGTTATAGCTATTGATGCGTATTGGCACGGCCTTTCTGGCGGCACAAGTGTCAATGTAGATAACAATAATATTGTGCCAGATATGGGCGGCTATGCAGCCCTGCAATACTTAGGCACCCTGCCCTTTGTAGACAAAGAGCGTATTGGTATGGTGGGCCACTCTATGGGTTGCGCTGTTATACAGGGCGCTGCCTTGCGGGCCTTTAAGAACCACGATGTAGACGCTTCCATTATTATTCCCAAGTCGCTTTTGCTTACATCTAACGCCTATTCTACCAATGCAGACAATACAAAACTTGCCTACGCGGATTACCCCGTTAACGTGGGCACTGTTTTTGGGCAGTTTGACGAGTGGAGCGAAAACATGTTTGGCCCCGGTGGCATAATTGGCAAAAATGTTATTAATACGCCAAAAGCCATTGCAGGTATGGGTTTTGAAGGCGCCCAGGCAGACACCTTTTATGAAGCAGGCATAAACAAGCCCCTTACCCGTGACGAAGCTGTTGAAAGCGCAAAAAATAACACCCTGCGCGTGTTTTATCAGCCACCTGTTGACCACCCGCAAGTACACTTTTCTTCCCTCGCAGCCAAGCCGATTATTGAATACTTTGATGTGACGCTTAATGAAGGCAAGGGCACTATCCCCAATACAGATTTAGTGTGGTATTGGAAGGAAATTTATACCTTTGTCGCCATGATTGGCTTTTTACTTTTTGTTATTCCCTTTACATTCCTTATGCTGGAAACGCCTTACTTCAAGGCTATTGTGCAGCCAGAACCCCTTGCCCCCACTACAATGGACGATGGCAAGAGCAAAAGAAGATACTGGCTTATTTACCTGCTCTGCCTTATCCCTGCGCCGCTTATCTTCTACTGGGCAGTTGGCTACCCCATTGATATTGTGTCTATGGGTCGCGCCGTGCCTATTGTCATGAAAGCCAGTGCCCTGTTCCCCATGCCCGCTATTAACGGCATTGTGGTTGTGTGTGTGCTTATTGGCCTTTTCCTGCTTGGGCTGTTCACAGCCGTGTACAAGATATACATGAAGCCTGCAGGCGTTAAGTACCAGGATATTGGCGCGCCTTTTAACGGGCAAATTGTGCTGCGTTCTGCCCTGCTTGCCATTCTTGTGTTTTTTGCATCCTATATGACATTGGTGCTTTCCACCTACTTCTTTAATTCCGACTTCCGCCTCTTTGTCTTTAGTGTAAAAACACTCTCTGCTGCCAAGTGGAGCATTTTCCTCAGCTATCTTGTGCCTTTCTTGTTCTTCTACCTTATTGCCAGCCTTACCTTAAATTCCTTCACTCGCGTACGCGGTGCAAGCGAATGGAAGAATATGCTGCTTATGATTTTTGCCATGTGCGGCGGCTATATTGTGTTATTCCTTCTGGACTACTCAGGCTACTACTACCTTGGCCACAAGCTGTTTATGTATGTGCCTTTCTTTAGCGGCAACCTTACCACTGCGCTTGCAGGGCTTTTTGTGTGGAATATGATATTTATTCTGCCTGTGGCTACTGTATACGCAAGACTGTGCTTCAGAAAGACAGGTTCTATCTGGCTTGGTGGCTTTATCTGCGCATTAATCATGACCCTGTTCTCTGTGTCTAATACAGTTATTGCTGCAGGGCAGCTTTTCTAGCGTAACATACAGGCAACTGTAAAAAAACTGGGCTGCTGTGGCGTTATTGCGTGCAGCAGCCCAATCTTTTATCTGCGCGTTGGAGCATACAATGGAAAAATGGAAAGCTTTGGCTCTGTTGGCCTGCCTGGCCTTTTACGGCATATATTTAGGCAAAGCCTTTTTGCTGAAAAAGCGCCATATAAACGCCAACAGGCTGGGCAGGGGGGAAAAGCCCCTGCGTGTGCGTTATGTGGAAATTGTGGGCCTTGTGCTTACATTTACCATGCCCCTTATACAGCTTTGCAGTATTTTTGTATGGCCCCCGCTAAGCTTGCTGCAGTTTCCACTTTTGGGAATGCTGGTGGCCTTTGCAGGGGTGGCGCTTTTTGCAGGCGCAGTATGGACAATGCGCGATAACTGGCGCGCAGGTATTGATGCCACACAGAATACCAGCCTTGTGCAGGAAGGTTTATACCGTTTTTCCCGCAACCCTGCTTTTTTAGGCTTTGATCTGTTCTATCTGGGCATATTTTTGGCTTTTCCCACTGTACTCTTAGGCATTTTTTGCCTGCTTGCCACAGGTTTTTTCCATGCGCAAATTCTGGCAGAAGAAGCGTATTTGAAAGAAACCTTTGGGGAAGCGTATAGCAGGTATGCAAAAAAAACGGGCAGATATTGCCCCTTGTTATAATTTTTCACCCAATAATACCCGCAAAACAAATGGCCTCCATAAAATTGGAGGCCGTTTGTTTTGCGCATGGCAAGCGCCAGGAAAAAACTCTCTCTTCTTCCCCACCTTAACTCTTACTCTTTTTCCAACACTTCCGCTGTTGTAAGCAGATTAGCGTAAGCGGGGGCAATATCTATCACAAAGTCTTTAAGCTGCTGCTCCCCAAAGTGGGTGGTGCGCTTGGCGCAAGTGGCGTCTTTAACAAAGGAAATATCATACCCGCGGTGGTGGGCATCTATCATGGTAGATAGGCAGCACATGGTTGCGCCATAGCCTGCAACAATAATTTCCTGGTTACGGTTGCGGTCTATCATGGCCGTAAATTCTGGGGAAGAGAAGCAGGAAAAGTCTGTTTTCATGAAGTTTTTTTCGCCTTCAAGAGGTTCAAAGCCTTCAATATACTGCGAAAATTCGCTCCCATAGGTAAAGCACTCAGAATTTTGCTGGTGGAACATGTGCACCACTTTCCAGCCCTGTTTACGCGCATGGGTTTGCAAGGCACGCAAATTTTCCAGAGAGGGGGCAATAGTTTCCAGACAAAAGGGCCTTCCTTCGGTAATATATTCTTTTTGCACGTCGATAAGGACTAACACAGCCATGGGGCGGCTCCTTTGTTTAAAGTTCAAGGCCAGTATAAAACCCGTAGGGGTTTACGCCGCCATCAGCGGCGTAAGTAAGCAAAAAATCACGTTTTTTTGCGCGCTATCCTGCGAAAATTTTGCACATACAGATGCGCAAAGTTTTTGCACGCAGACACCAGATATATGCATGGGCATACTATACATGTGTTCACTTTTCTGGTCAATAAAGGAAAACAAAAAAACAGAGGGGCATATTGTTTTAGCACACTTTTTGCATAGTAAAGCATATAGGTGTTTTTTGCCGATTTGTATTGCCATAAGGGTACGGAGCAAGCAAAAAAAGTAAAAACCCTATAGAAGAAAAAGATGCTGCCGATAAGGCAGATATCACGGGCGGAATGGCTGCAAGGAAGCAGCCTGCGTATTGCACCGCCTTACGAACATCTATTCATGGAGGAATAGTATGTCAATGGTAATTAACCACAACATGATGGCAATGAATGCGGCTGGTAACTTAAACAACAGTTACAACGCACTTGGCAATTCAGTCCGCAGACTTTCTTCTGGTCTGCGTGTGGGTACAGCGGCTGACGACGCAGCAGGTCTTGCTATTCGCGAACTTATGCGCTCTGATATTGCAGCCCTGAACCAGGGTGTCCGTAACGCAAATGATGGTATCTCCCTCATCCAAACAGCAGACGGCGCCTTACAGGTTATTGACGAAAAGCTTATCCGTATGAAAGAACTTGCGGAACAAGCGGCTACCGGTACCTATGACTCCACCCAGCGTGCAATCATAGACTCTGAATACCAGCAAATGGCTTCAGAAATTACCCGTATCGCCAACTCCACAGACTTTAACGGTATCAAGCTTCTGGACGGTAACCTTTCCAGCAACACCCACGATGGCTCTGGTATGACATCCACCGGGAAGATGAAGGTTCACTTTGGCAGCATGAACGACTCTGCAGAAGACTACTACTACATCCAAATCGGTACAGCTACTGCTTCCGCACTTGGTATTGGTAACGAAACTGCTGCCGGCCGTGCTGGCTTCTCCATCTCCACCCAGCAGGCTGCTCAGGAATCCTTGGTAGCCATCCGCGACGCTATTGTCTCCAAGGACAATATCCGTGCCCACCTTGGCGCTTTGCAAAACCGCCTGCAAAACACCATAACCAACCTGTCTACACAGGCTGAAAACTTGCAGGCTTCTGAATCGCGGATTTCGGACGTAGACGTGGCCAGTGAAATGACCAACTTCGTCCGCAACCAGGTTCTTACACAAGCTGGCGTGGCTATGCTTAGCCAAGCAAATACGATGCCACAAATGGCGCTCCGCCTTATGGGCTAAGGTATATAGTGTATGCGGGGTTTCCCCGCATACACACTGCCTTGCTTATAACTGGGCATTGGTGGGCTTTATATGCCCATCAAAGCGCCAACTGCTCAGGAAAGGGAGATTTCTCTGGGTATACAAAAAGCCTCTCACCATTGGTGAGGGGCTTTTTGGTGCGCTTGTGGACG
>CAZPTC010000104.1:0-8110 GCA_964589455.1 uncultured Desulfovibrionaceae bacterium
GCTTCTTTGAAAATTCTCACGAAGTAGAGCGGGAGCGGGTGGTTATTTCCAGTGTTATTGATATGGCCAAAAACCTGCACATACACACCGTGGCAGAAGGTGTAGAAACACAAGAGCATATTGACTTACTACGCCAGCTTGGCAGCGAAATAGTGCAAGGGTATTTTTACTCTAAGCCTCTGCCCTTTGAAGAATTTTATGAAAAATACTGCTGAGCCGCGTCTATTTTTTTCCTATTCCATAAGCACATTACAGGTATAACCCTCTTTAAACTGTATATATTTTTTGTGTATACAAGGCGTTACGCGCATAAAAAATCATTGTCCACTCAGGCTCCTCCCCGTACAAAAAAAGAACTGCAATCATGCAGAAAACAAAAAGGAGAGCATAGTATGGATATTGAATTAGGTACCCGTTATCCCACACTTGCCTTTCATACAGGCGGTGCTGGTCAGGCAGATGATGGCATTCCACCCCAGCCCTTTGAAACTTTCTGCTACGACAGCGCATTATTCCAGGCAAAAATACATGACTTTAATGTTGTGCCTTATACCTCTGTTTTACCGCCAGAGCTTTTTGGGAATATTGTACCTGTAAGCCAGGTTGCCCACTCCTTTAAACATGGGGCAGTACTTGAAGTTATTATGGCAGGCCACGGGGCACGCAGGGAAGATCATAAAGCCATTGCCACAGGTATTGGCATTGTGTGGGGCAAAGATAAAAAAGGCAAGCTTATTGGTGGCTGGGCAGCAGAGTATGTGGAATTTTTCAGCACCT
This sequence comes from uncultured Desulfovibrionaceae bacterium, assembly GCA_964589455.1. GTDB lineage: Bacteria > Desulfobacterota > Desulfovibrionia > Desulfovibrionales > Desulfovibrionaceae > CAZPTC01. The sequence goes on from CAZPTC010000104.1 coordinate 778, forward strand.
ATATTGATAATGATATTGCCAAAGCCCATTGCGAAATGTGGCTTACCAAATCGCTGAACCATGAACTTAGCCTGCGCGGTGTAGAAAAGCACTCTGAATTCCAGTTTTTCCATAATTATGTGAATATACAGCAGGCCTTTGGTTATTCCCTTACAGCGCTTGGCTTTTTAAATTTCAAATTTGCCCCTGCTGTGGAAGTGGAAAAATAACTTTTACACGCAAAAAAACTTTATACAACCAGAGCATTCCCTAAGTGGACCTTGTTGATAATGCCAGAATGCTCTGGTGTGTAATATGCTTAAACCTAAGGGTAGCCCCGTATGGACAAGAAAAAAATAACAGCAGGCAAGCTGGGGGTTTTTGGGCTGGCAAGTATTGTGGTAAGCTCTATGGTAGGGGGCGGCATTTTTTCCTTGCCCCAAAACATGGCCCAAAGCGCCTCTGTTAGCGCTGTGCTGCTGGCCTGGCTTATAACTGGCCTTGGCATGTACTTTATTGCCAATACCTTCCGCCTTTTATCTGATGCAAAGCCAGACCTTACCTCTGGTATTTACATGTACGCTAATGCGGGCTTTGGCTCCTACATGGGCTTTAATATTGGCTGGAGCTATTGGCTTTGCCAAATTTTCGGCAATGTAGGCTATGCTGTTATCACCATGGACGCATTAAACTACTTTGTTCCAGGCGTTTTTACAGGTGGCAATAACTTTGCCTCAATAGTTGGGGGGTCCATACTTATCTGGTGCTTTAACTTGTTAGTATTGCGCGGGGTAAAACAGGCCACCCTTATAAACCTTATTGCCACTGTGACTAAAATAATACCTCTTATTATTTTTATCATTATTGTGGCCTTTATGTTTCACCTTGACACCTTTGATGCAGATTTTTTTGGCCAGGCATTAGTAGACGGTAAAAACCTTGGGGGCCTTGGCGAGCAGGTAAAATCTACCATGCTTGTTACTTTATGGGCCTTTATTGGTATAGAAGGCGCTGTTGTCCTTTCTGGTCGCGCAAAAAACCCGAACGATGTGGGCACAGCCACTATTATGGGCTTTTTGGGCTGCCTTGTTATCTATGTGCTGCTTTCTGTTTTACCTTTTGGCTTTATGAGCCAGCATGAACTGGCCAATATTGCCAACCCCTCAACTGCTGGAGTGCTTGAAAAAATTGTGGGTTCATGGGGTGCATGGCTGATGAATGTGGGGCTTATTGTGGCTATTTTAGCAAGTTGGCTTTCCTGGACCATAATTGTGGCAGAAATGCCCTTTGCTATGGCCCAAAATGGTACATTCCCCAAAGTGTTTATGCGCGAAAATGCCACGGGTTCTCCCCAAGTATCGCTTTGGGTAACAAGCGGCCTTATGCAGCTTGCCATGCTTTTGGTGTATTTTTCCCATAATGCGTGGAACACTATGCTGTCTATAACAGGTGTTATGGTTCTGCCTGCCTATCTTACTTCCTGCATGTATTTGTGGAAACTGTGTGAAGATGGGGAATACCCAACACGCTTGCAAGTAAAACGCTCTGCCGCACTTTTTACCAGTATGGTAGGCGCGGTATACGCAGTGTGGCTTATTTACGCGGCAGGCTTGCAGTATTTGCTTTTGGCCATTATTTTTATTGCTGCTGGTATACCTGTTTATATCTGGGCTAAGCATGAAGATGGGACTGCTGCGCCAAAAACATACAAAGGCGCTTTTACTGCTAAAGAAAAAACATTGGCTGCCATTATTGTGTTACTTGCCCTTGTGGCCATATACGCACTGGCAAGAGGGCTTATTAAGATTTAATACTCCCACATGCTGCTCTGTAAAAAAGAACCCCTCTGCATAGCCAAGGCTATACAGAGGGGTTTATATACGCTTACTGGTACAGGGCTACAGATTAACTGCCATATTCCGGAAAGACTTTTTGCTGGCTTTGCACACCGGGCAACGCCACGTTTCCGGCAAGTCTTCAAACTTTGTGCCAGGTTCTATTTTCCCGCGCTTGTCGCCTCTGTCCGGGTCATACACATAGCCGCAATTACTCACCTGACAGGCCCACATATCTTTTGGTTCGCTCATGCTTATTCCTCATATTTTGTTGGGAGTACTTGTATACTGCACTTACTTCACGCATTCGCACAGAATTTCAAAATAGGCCTGCGGATGGGCGCAGGCAGGGCACTTGGCTGGGGCATCTGTTGTATTTTCGTGGATATAGCCACAGTTTAAGCAGCGCCAGCTAACAGGTGCAGGGCTATGGAACATGTTTTTGTTTTGTATTTTCTTTTCCAGCCACAAGTAGCGTTTTTCGTGAAATGCCTCTGCTTTGGCAATAGCGCGCATAGTAGCTGCTACTTCCGGAAAACCCTCTTCATCTGCAATTTTTGCAAAGTCTGGGTACATGTGTACATGTTCATGGTTTTCGCCAGCAGCAGCGTCTACCAGGTTTTTGCAGGTATCTGCAATTACCCCGGCAGGGAAACCTGCTGTAATTTGCACTTCTCCGCCTTCTAAAAACTTAAACAGGCGTTTGGCGTGTTCTTTTTCCTGCTCTGCAGTTTCAGTGAAAATTTGGTATACTTCAAAATAGCCTTCATTTTTTGCTGCACTGGCAAAGTAGGTATAGCGGTTGCGGGCTTGGGATTCGCCAGCAAATGCTGTAAGAATATTTACTTCTGTGCGGGTGCCTTTTAACGATTTCATACTGTATCCTCCTCAATTAGGGGTTGAAAATTCAATGATACAACGTACTTTTTACGCGCATGGCCTGACAGGTACACTGCCCAGCCTTACTATACAACAGGAAGTTTTAGGATGCAACAGCTACAGACATAGTACTTTCTGCCTGCTTTGCAGCAGCAAGACAAGCAGTACAAATGCCTTCATATTCTATACGCATAGTAAGAATCGAAAAGTTTTCTGCAAAAACATGGCAATCTTGCCTAACCGGCATTTCCTGTGCTCCGCCCATTACATCGGCCACTTTACCACATACCATACATTTAACATGGCCATGTGGGCTAGTATCACCATCAAAACGCCGTATAGATCCCGCAAGCTCCATTTTCTGTACCTGTCCAATGCTAGCCAAAAAATCCAAATTGCGGTATATTGTCCCAAGGCTGATGTTAGGCAGGCGCTTACGCACCATTTCGTACAGCTCTTCGGCTGTGGGGTGGGTTTTCACCTTACAAAGTTCTTCTAAAATAAAGGCCCGCTGACGCGTTAAACGGGTGGCCTTGGCGGCTTCGCTGTTCTTATGGGCCTGTTGTGCATTTTTCATGGTCTTTCCCCAAAGTTTACTTTTAGGAAAAGTTATCAATAGACCTTTTCTTTGTCAAGCATAATACTAGGTGGATTCTATGTTAATTATCCAAAATTTTGTGTGGATCAACCCGGAAGATGGCACTGTGCGCCAAGGTGATGTGCGCGTGGAAGAAGGCCCCTTTGGCGGGCTGGAATGGCTGGACACAGAGGCATCACAAAAAGCCTTGGCCCAGGCAGAGGCAAAAGGCCACACGCTTTTTGATGCCACTGGCCTTATTGCCACCCGTTCTTTTGCGGTGGGGCATCACCATATTTATTCTGCCCTTTCCCGTGGTATGCCGCCAGCTAAAGCCCCTACCCGCAGCTTTTTAGAGATATTGCAGCATATCTGGTGGCATTTAGACAGAAACTTAGATGAAGCTATGGTGCAGGCAAGCGCCCTTGCGGCTGCCATTCAGGCTGCCAGAAGCGGTACTTCCTTTATTATTGACCACCATTCTGCCCCACACACCTTGCGCAGCCAAGTCCCTTCCTGTTTGGAAACCATTGCCCAGGCTTTTGAAAAAGTTGGCCTAGGACATTTGCTGTGTTACGAGCTTTCCTGCCGAGACGGCCAGGAAGTAATGGAAAATGGCCTTAAAGACACAGAAAATTATCTGGCTTCCGGGCGTAAGGGGCATGTGGGTCTCCATGCTTCTTTTACTGTGGATAATAACCTGCTCCACAAAGCTTCTGCCCTTGCAGAAAAGTATGGCACTGGCCTGCATATCCATGTGGCAGAAGATACGTATGACGAAGAGCATTGCCGTATCACCTATGGCATGTCTGTAATAGAGCGCCTTGAAAAAACAGGCCTTTTGGAAACACCGCAAACCCTGCTTGGGCATTGCATACATATAGATGAAAAAGAGCGCGCCATACTGGCAAAATACCCCTGCTTTGTGGCACAGTGTGTAGAGAGCAATTTAAACAATAATGTGGGCCTTGGGTATTATGCAGACCTGCCCCATGTTCTGCTGGGTACAGACGGTATGCATGGCGATATGATACGCAGTGCCCAGTACACTTTTTTCTGCCAGGGCATGGCAGAAAAAAACGCCAGCACAGCCGCCATACGCAAGCGCCTTAGGGCAACCCATGAACACATTGCCGCGCATCATGCGCCTGGGGACAGTGCCAATAATATAGTCTTTTTTGCGTACCCCTCCCCTACTCCTCTTAACAGCCAGAATACAGACGGGCATTTTTTCTATGGCATGCACGCTGGCAATGTGCATTCTCTTATATGCCAGGGCAAGTTTGTTATTAAAAACAGAGAATTCCAAACAATAGACGAAAATGCAGCACTTGCCTTTGCGCACGAACAAGCCACGCGCCTTTGGGCAAAGCTGCAATAAGGCCCTTTTATGGAACAACTGCTTGTTACCCATGCTGTTTTTGCAGATAACACAAAGGGCGCCCTGTTATGCGCAGGGGAAAAAATAGTGGCTGTGGGGCAGGAGAGCGATGTAGCCCCCCTTGCCGCCCCAGATGCCAAAATTTTGGATGCACAAGGCCAGTATGTACTGCCTGGCTGCGTAGACGCCCACACCCATTTAAACCTCACCATCAGCCCTAACCAGGTGATGGATGGTTTTAAAAGAGGCTCCATAGCTGCGCTTTATGGTGGCACAACCACAATTATTGAGCACCCGGGTTTTCATGAGGGCCCCGCTTCTTTTGATATTTTCAGCCAGATAGTCAAATACCACGCAAGCGCGCAAATAACCGGCTGCTACACAGACTATGCGTTTCACCTTGTGTTCCAGCCTACAAATGCAGCAGAAAGCCCAGAAGACTGGCCCCAGCCAAACCTACTGCACGAGGCAGTGCAGGCTGGTTACCCCAGTGGCAAAGCCTACACCACGTATGCGGGCAAACTTTCCGACGCGCACCTTTTGCGCCTTATGGAAAAAATGGCAGAAGCAGGCTGCCTGCTTACTGTCCATGCAGAAAATGATGCGATACCGGTTTTTTTGAAAAAACACCTTCCCCCGCAAAACCCTTTCTCCCACGCGCTTTCCCGCCCCCCGCTATGCGAGGCTGAAGCCATTGAGCGCATTCTAAGCCTTGCCTTTTTAGCAGGGTGTGATGTATATATCGTGCATCTTTCCACACAGGAAGGTCTTGAGGCTATTAAAAGAGGACGGGACAGAGGGCAGAAAATCTATGCGGAAACCTGCCCCCAATATCTTGTCCTGGATGAAAGTTTGTACAAAGGCCCACAGGGCAGGGCCTATATCTGTGCGCCGCCTTTAAGGGCAGAACGCCACAGACAGGCCTTGTGGGAAGGCTTGGCAAATGGGGATATTGATGTTGTGGCAACAGACCACTGCGCTTTTTCTTACGCGCAAAAAGAGGCCGCACCCCATGTTTTTGCCTGCCCAGGCGGCCTGCGAGGAATAGATACCCGCTTGCCACTGCTTTTTACGTATGGGGTAGAACAAGGCAAAATTTCTCTTACACGCATGGTGCAACTGCTTGCCACAAACCCTGCGCGCATATTCGGTCTGCCTCAAAAAGGCCATTTATCGCCAGATGCTGATGCAGATTTTTTTGTGTTGGACACAAACACCACACCACCCGCTATAAATTTTTACGATACAGAACCTTACGCCACACTTGAACAACCCCTTGCTGTCTGGCCCCGCCACCTCTTCTTACGGGGCAATGCGCAAATTATGGATGGCAGCTTACAAAACACGCCAACAAATGGCTGTTTTCTGAAAAGGAGACGGTATGTCCATTTCTCCCCACCACCCTCTTCCTCCTGACCGCTTGTACCCACTGGATGCGGAATTTATTCTGCGCGCGCTCCTCTTGGCCTACAAAGACCCAGAGCATTTTGCGTTTTTTGGCGTGTCAGGTGTTGGGCATTTTGTGCCACAGAAAACAGACCCTTTCCGTATGACGCGCTATGGTAAAACATTAGAAACCCCACTTGGGCTGGCAGCAGGCCCACACACGCAGCTTGCACAAAATATTATGGCTGGTTATTTATGCGGCGCGCGCTATTTTGAGCTTAAAACTGTACAGGAAAACGATGCTCTTTCCCTTACAAAACCCTGTATTTATGCCCGCAACGAAGGCTTTAACGTAGAATTTTCGCAGGAGCTTACCCTTAAACAGTCTCTGGCAGAATACCAAAAGGCTTACATATTCCTCCATATTGTTAAACAGCTTATGGGGCACCCTTCTTGTGAAAATGGGCCGGGATTTCTTTTTAATATAAGCGCTGGCTATACACTGGACGGTATTAAAAGCCAAAAAATGTCCGCGTTTTTTAAAGGCATGGCAAATGCAAGCGAAACTATTGCCATGTATAAAGAAACCCTTTCCCGCTTTTACCCACCCCTTGCTACACTGGATATGGAACCCTGCGTTTCAAACAGCATAACCCTTTCTACCATGCACGGCTGCCCCCCTGCAGAAATTGCCAGTATTGCCCGTTATTGTATGGAAGATCTAGGCCTGCATACCACAGTCAAGCTCAATCCCACCCTGCTTGGGGCAGAACATGTGCGCCGCATACTGGATACCTTAGGCTATGCCCATACCATACCCGATACCGCCTTTACCCATGATATGCAGTATGATGAGGCTGTTGCCCTTATCCATGACATGCAACATGTTGCGCAAAAAACCGGTAAAGATTTCCATATTAAGCTTTCCAACACATTAGAAGTGCAAAATACTGGTGTTTTTTCTTCCAAAGAAAAAACCATGTATATGAGTGGCAGGGCCCTTTACCCTGTTGCCATTGCCCTTGCAAGCCGCTTGCAGCAAAGCTTTAATGGAAACCTGAACCTTTCTTACTGCGGCGGCCTGGATGCCTATAATGCCCCCAAGGCGTTAGCAGCAGGCCTTGCCCCCCTTACCTTCTGTACAGATTTATTGCGCCCCGGCGGCTATATACGCCTGCTCAGCAGCTTAGATAGCATACGCGCCGCCATGCAAAAGCAAAAAGCTTCTACACTAGAAGACTATGCCCCCAAAGAAGCACAGGCTGCGCGCCTTGCAGAAGAAGCAGAATATGCGGC
>CAZPTC010000105.1:0-7984 GCA_964589455.1 uncultured Desulfovibrionaceae bacterium
AATACCAGCCAGCATTGGGGCCCATGCCTTGCACCATAGAGGTGTACACAAGCTCTTCATGCAAAGCTGTTTCGTAGTCAGAATCGCTTATCCAGCCAAGGGTGTACATGCGGCGTAAAACCTGACGTTGCCGTGCTTTGGCAGCTTCCGGGTAACGATAGGGGTTGTAAGCCGAGGGCGATTGCGGCAGGCCGCCAATCATGGCAGATTCTGCAAGGGTAAGGTCTTTGGCATGCTTGCCAAAATACACCTGGGCAGCGGCTTCTACCCCGTATGCATTATTGCCGAGGAATATCTGGTTTAAGTAAATAGTGAGAATATCATTTTTTGAAAGCTGATTTTCCAGCCGCAGCGCAAGAATCATTTCTTTTATCTTGCGGCTGTATGTTTTTTCAGGGGTAAGCATAAGGCGCTTTACCACCTGCTGGGTGATGGTGCTGCCGCCCTGGTCTGTGTCGCCAGATTGCAGATTGCTTAAAAAAGCGCGGATAATGGCTTTTAAGTCTATACCCGGGTGATTATAAAAGGAATCGTCCTCAATAGCCAAAAAGGCAAGGGGCAGGGTGGGTGCCATGTCATCCAGGCTGATAAGCACGCGGCGTTCATGGTAAAACTGGCCAATAAGGCTGCCATCGCGCGCAAGCACAGTGGTGGCAAGCTGGGGCCGGTAATCGGTAATTTTGCTAAAGGAAGGCAGGTCTGCGGCTGCCCACTGGTACACGGCAAAAGCAAGGCCCGCGCCTAATATGCCGCCAATAATGGCAAGAGAAAAGAAAAAGCGGAACAGGGTGCCCAGTATACTGCGTTTTTTCTTTTTGGGCTTACCGTTTGGGTCATCGCCTTGTCCATCAGCAGGGTCATCGCTTTCGGCCGCCGCATTTTCCGGGGTGTCAGCATAGCTGCTTTGGCTTTCTGCCTGAGAAGGAGAAAAAGGAGGCTGAGTATCTGTATGTCTTTCAGGGTCTAAGCTGAGGGGGGTAAAGGTAGTATTCGCCATGCGGGTTCCAAATGGGGTGGGTTAAACAAAGTTGCCATGCGGCATTATTAATAACTTTTTGTGGTGGATTCTGGCCAAGTGCCATTATATCCTTCCAAAAGCACAAGCGTAAAAGTTCTGCCTGGGCCGCCATTATGGGAAGAATGGAAAACCAGCGGCGTGACAGTTTTAAACATAGTAGAAAGGCCTGCGGGCACCTGGTCTTTTTTAGAAACGTAAATGGCACTCCAGCCTTCTTTTTCTTGTGGTGGCCCCCATATATCATACTGGGACATGCGGCGCCCAAAGTCTGCACAATAGGCCTTTGGCTGCCCAGGAATGTAGAAAGCCAGCTCCGCTGTTATATCGTAATGGTCAGCAAAGTAAAAGACTTTTTTAGGGTCAGGAAAATCATAGGAAAGACGGGCAATTTCTTGCCCTAAGCTTTGCCAGCCTTTTAGGCGTAAAGTAAGGTTGAGCTTTTCTGGCAAGGGCAGCATAGGAGAAATAAGCACAAGCAGACTTAAGGTAATACCGCCCACCACCCACCAAGGGGCAAGCTTGGCCCATATTGGCTTTAGAGAAGGGGGATTTGCCCATACCCTTTCCAGTCCAGCCGCTGCAAGCATAATGCCCGCTACAAAGGCCATGCCTGTCCAGTTGGCGTAAATGCGTGTGTGGAAGCTCCAAAGAGTAAGCGCAAGAAAAAGCGGCCAAAAAGCGGCGCTAAGCAAAGCGCTTTGGCGGACAATGGCTTCGCTTTGCACATGGAGAAAGGGGTCGTGCTTAAGCAGTTTCAGGCGCTCTACCGGGCTAGCCCATGCCACGCGCGCGTATAGCGTGCCGGCAAATAAAATAAATACCATCCACCAAGGGTTTGCCATGCCAAACTGGGAAGCCATAAATTCAGGAAAAAAGTCAAAGCGGATAAAGGGCTTGGGGCTACCTTGCAGGGCAGGTACGCCAGCCAGAGTGCCTACATGTAAAAAGCCTACCCAGGCATTTTGCATATTCCACAGTAAAATGGGCAAAAAACCAAGCGCTGTGCCAATGCCCATAGCAAGAAAGGCGCGGGAAATAAGGCCGCGTGGTAAAAGGCGCGCCCTGTGCAAAAAGAAAAAATATACAATAGCAACGGCAAAAAACGCCAGCATCATGTATTTTGCAAGGTTGCCAAGGGCCATAGCCACAAGCAGTGCCAAAAATGCTTTACCAGAATGCGGATTGATGGAAAGGGTGTACAGGCTGAAAAAGGCGGCTATCCAGCATACAAGCAGGGGATTGTCTGTTGTCATTAAAATGCCACAGGCCAAAGCCAGGGGCATGGTATTGGCCACCAACAGGGAAAGCACTGCCAAGCGCTGCCTTTGGAAAATGTGGGCTATGCCATAATACAAAAGCATTTGCGCTAATGTGCCGTTAACAAGCGCCCCCATGCGTACCCCAAGCTCTGTATTGCCAAAAATGCCTGTCCAGAAGTGTATTATCCAGGCAATAAGGGGCCCTTTAGAGTAGTAGGAAAGCTGAAGAGTACGTGTCCAGTCCCAATATTGGGCTTCATCCTGTGCAAGGTTAAGCTGCCCGGATGCCACAAACCATAGCCGTAACAGAAAGCTTATGGCAATAATGCCACAGGCCCAATGCAGGGGAAAGGTCTGCATAGAACGGAATGTGCGCTCAAAAAAAGGGGGTGATGTGTTTTCCATACATCAAAGGGTAATGGGAAGTGGATGGGCAAGTCAATAGGCTGGGTAATGATTTTACCCATTCTCTTGCTTTGCCGCAAGACTAAGCTGCGTAATTTCTTTTTGCACCCGCTGAAAAAACTCTATAGGGTCTACTTGGAGGGCTTCGCACAAGGAAAAGATGGTATTCACTGTTGGATTGCGGTTCCCTTTCAAAATATCCCGTAAGTAGCAACGCTCAATTCCTGCAAAATCAGCCAGGTAGGATTTAGGCATTTTTTTTTGCTTACGCAATTCCTCGAAAACGCGGGCAATGGCTTCGGACAAATAGGGATAAACTTTCATCCACGCACTCTAACAAAACCTTGACAAGATGTGGATACTAAAGTACCCATTGAAGTGGGTATTATAATATCCGTTTTAGCTCATTCTAAGTGCAAAATTCAATGAAGTATAAGGAAAAAATGCAAATCGACCCTAAGCTGGCTTTGTACGTGGTAAAGCATTTCTGTTAATACGCGCAACATGCTTAGGCGACTACACAAGTGGCTCCACACCAGCACTAACCATTCTTACTCCGTGCGATAATGTTTGAATATATTCTCAGTTGTGACTGTTTATGGGTACATGTACCTTATGCCCTTTTGTCAGAAAGCGCATAAAGGAGGAAAACGGAATGGGAAAAACTGTATGGGCAAAATGGCGCAACAAACTTCGTAAGCGGGCATTACCATTTGCTGCGAGAGCTCGCATGGGATGTGGGTCTCATGTTACTGCCGCAGACCTTGCTTTCAAGGGCAATACGGTAAATGGCAAAGCGTATACGGCAGGTGAGGTAAGAATTTCCAATATTCCGTTTGTGCTTATAAAAATTCCCTCCAACCGGTATATTTCCTATAGCTGGAGTGTGTGGAACAGATCGAAGGAGTATGTGATTGCAAATCACCTTATTGTGCGTGCAAATGCTGAAGAGGGTACTTCGGTAAATAATTATGGACGCTTGACTGTGGACTCTCTTCTTCTTGGTGGGCACAGTATAAAAGGTTTTGCTGAGTTTCGCATTGGCTCTGGCTTTATATTTACCTCAAAAAATGGGACAATGGTTAGTCCCTTTGCACAGCTTTCTTTTGGCGCGCCAAAGGCTATGACCCATCAAAGTATGCATAATGGGGATATAACCATTAATGCGTCCAAAACATATTCTGTAGATGAGCTTAATATGCTCTGCAGCCGCGCCATTAAAGAAAAATACCCTCTGGGCTCTGGGGTAAAGTGGTACAACGCAACATTGCAGACCACCGGGCTTGATACTATTTTGGGCAATCTGACAATTAATGCAGGTACATTAGAGCAGGCGGGGAATAGGGGAAAACAGACTGCTCTCAGTCTGAATGTAACAGGCGATGTATTTTTTGGAAAGGAAAGCTCCTGGATACTGGCACCTACTGGCAAATCAGCGTTGTTAACTGGTAACCGCGCAAATACGCTTACAGTAAAAGATGGTTCCCAGCTTTTTATTGTTCCTGCAAAACCAGGTACATACTGGCTTACCAGCCACTTTGCTTCTGTAGACAATGATGGTGGTAAAGCTTGGGTGGGGGATAATCTTTTGTCTTCCCCCATGTATGCTGTTACAGGCTCTTGGGTAGGCAATATATGCTATAAGCTGGAAGTAGCGCTTAAAAACATTGACCAAGAGACTGCCTGAAATACGCCTTTATCTGGGCTTTTGCATTTCTTCTCACTATTCTTACTCGCCCAATATCTTTTCCAATGCCTCTGTGACAACGGCAGGGTTAGCCTTGCCTTGCATCTGGCGCATGACCTGGCCCATAAAGAATGAAATAAGCTTTGTTTTACCCGCTTTATAGTCTGCCGCTTCTTTGGGGTTGGCTTCTATAGCGGCTCTGGCAGCCGCTTCTATTGCGCCAGTATCCGAAACCTGCATAAGGCCTTTTTCTTTTACCAATGCTTCTGGCATAATGGCAGTGCCAAAAAGGTCTGGCATTATATCTGCGCCAATTTTAGCGCTAATAAGGCCCTGGTCAATAATATGGGCAAGCTCCGCAATGGCAGCAGGCAGAGGCGTAAGGGATGCATCGGCAAGGGCGGCAGGTTCCAGATTGCGGTTATTCATTTCCCGCATAAGTGGCCCTTGTATAAGGTTGGCTATTTTGCGGGGTTCAAGCCCGCCTGCCCCAGCTACTTGTGATACTTGAGATGTCTGGGCTGTGTGGGAAGCTTTGCAGGCTGCTTCAAAAAAATCCGCAAGGGCAATATCTGCGGTAAGGTAGGCAGCATCTTGCGTTGGCAAATTATACGCTTTTTCAAAGCGGGCAAGGCGGGCTGCTGGCAGTTCTTTTTGGGTTGCTGCCCATTCTGCCAGTTCACTTTCTGTTATGGTAAGGGGCAGAAGGTCTGGGTCTGGGAAGTAGCGGTAATCTTGTGCGTCTTCCTTGCTGCGCATGGGCAGGGTGATATTCTTTGTGCTGTCGTACAAACGGGTTTCCTGGCGTATTGTGCCGCCTTCTTCCAATATATCGCGTTGGCGCTCAATTTCATATTCAATGGCTTTTTGCACAAATTTGAAAGAATTGAGGTTTTTCAATTCCGTGCGTGTGCCAAGAGTAGCGCTGCCCTTTGGCTTTAACGAAATATTGGCGTCGCACCTAAAAGCCCCTTCTTCCATATTCCCTGTACCAACACCAAGGCTGGTAACAAAGCCGTGCAAGGTTTTGAGGTAGGCAACAGCTTCTGCGGCTGAGGAAAGGTCTGGCTCAGACACAATTTCTATAAGTGGCGCGCCAGAGCGGTTTAAATCCACAAAGCTTTCATGGCTGCTGGTGCTGTGTATGTTTTTGCCGGCATCGTCCTCTAAATGTATGCGTGTAACGCCTATGCGTTTGGTGCGGCCATTTTCAAGGGCAATATCTACACATCCATGTTCGCATAATGGGGCGCTGTACTGGGATATTTGGTAGTTTTTGGGCATGTCAGGGTAAAAATAATTCTTTCGCGCAAATTGCGAGGCCTTGTTTATGGTGGCGTTAACAGCCATTGCCATGCGGCAGGCATATTCTATTGCTTTGCCATTCACAACCGGCAAAACGCCCGGCATTCCGGCGCATACTTCGCAAACATTGGTGTTTGGGTCATCCCCAAAATTATTGGGACATGCGCAAAAAAGCTTGCTTTGTGTGGCAAGGTGTACATGCACTTCAAGACCAATAACTACGTCAAATTCCGGCATATTTTTACCTCTTTGTGGAATATAAGCAGGGTATCATACTGGCAGCGAAAATTCAAGGAGAATGGACGCTTGACAAAATTAGTTAATCGAATATAATTATATTCAATTAACTAATTTACCCGCAGGAGGAAGTCCGTGTGAACCTTACAGAAGCCATAAACCGTTTTTATTATGAAGGGGCGATTAACGAACTGCGCCTTATGAACAGCTCTGTTATACAGCCCAATGTCAGTTACAATACGCTGCTTTATCTTGATATAATAGCGTATACAAAAAATTGCACTGCCAGCAGTATTGCCAAGCTTTTTAATATAGCAAAGTCTGCTGTTACATCAAAAGTAAAGGAGCTTATTAAGCAAGGGCTTGTTACAAAAACACAAAGTCAAGAGGACAAGCGGGTATTTTACCTTTCTGTTAACCAAGACGTATTGAAAGAATACGTTCTCTATAATGAAGTCCGTAACAGAACGGTGGCTGAAATAGAAAAAAAATACACCCAGCAGGAAATTAATACCTTTTGTGATATGCTGGATATTCTCACTAGGCAATTCACAAAAGGGGTAGATACTATTATAGCGGACTAAACTGGAGTTATCATGTCTAATGTGCTTTCAAGAAAAGTGACAGTCTTTTCTGTAGCAAAATTTGTGCTGCCTACTGTTTTAATGATGATGTTTATGTCGCTATACAGTATGGTAGACGGCTTTTTTGTTTCCCGTTTTGTAGGTACAACAGCGCTTTCTGCGGTCAATATAGTTTCGCCCATATTTAGTTTTGTTATGGCTCTAGGCATTATGATGGCAAGCGGTGGTGCCGCGTACGTTGCCACGCAAATGGGGGAAGGTAAGGCAGAACAGGCCCGCCAAAATTTTAGCCTTTTGGTTATTTTTGGTGTGTTAATTGGGTGCGCTTTTGCCTTGCTTATTGTGACGTTTCTTAAGCCCATTCTGCTGTTTCTTGGCGCGAATGAGACGCTATATCCCTATTGCCGTGCCTACCTTCTGGGGTTTATTTTCTTTACCCCATTTGGTATTTTGCAAATGATGTTCCAATCATTCTTTGTAACAGCGGGTAAGCCATCTTTTGGTCTTTTCCTTATTGTGATGGGTGGTATTACCAATATAGTGTTGGACTATATTTTTATTGTGCCGCTTAATTTTGGTGTTGCTGGGGCTGCACTTGCAACTGGTATTGGGTTTTGTGTACCGGGTATATCCGGCCTTGTGTACTTTGCCATAAAACGCAAGGGAACTCTTTACTTTGTGCGTCCATTTCTTCGCATACATGTGTTACTGAAATCTGCATCGAATGGTGCATCGGAAATGGTAAGCAATATTGCCGTTGCTATAACAACACTTATTTTTAACCGCATGATGATGCTGTATATTGGGGAAAATGGTGTTGCGGCTATTACCATTGTGCTGTATGTAGAATTTTTGCTCAGTGCCATGTTTCTTGGCTATTCTTCTGGTGTAGCACCAATGATTAGCTATCAAAATGGCAATAAGAATACGGGAGAATTGAAAAAGCTTTTCAAAATAAGCTATACATTTGTTGCTATTTCTTCTGCTGTAATTTTTGTTACAGCGCAGATTGTAGGGCCGTATGTAGTGGCTATTTTTACTTCACCTGGTACAGAGGTGTATGAGCTTGCGGCAAATGGTTTTTCACTTTTTGCGCTTACCTATGTATTTTTTGGATGTAATATCTTTACTTCTGCATTTTTTACGGCACTTTCCAATGGTGTAGTTTCTGCCATTATATCCTTTATGCGTTCATTTGTTTTTCTTATTACAGCACAACTTTTGCTGCCACAAATTCTTGGTGTACCGGGTATTTGGCTTGCTGTGCCAGTTGCAGAGTTGTGCAGTGTAGGGGTTTCTTTATTCTTTATTCTGCACATGCGTAAGATTTATCATTATGTCTAACTGATGCTATTCTTATTTCTTGAATTACTACTGCCTTGTGGCACTAACATACCACAAGAGAAAAGTTTTTTTGGGAAAAGGGATGGGGGGTTGGGGGAAGGGAAAAACCTTTTTTGTTCACAAAAAAGGTTTTTCCCTTCCCCCA
>CAZPTC010000106.1:0-7772 GCA_964589455.1 uncultured Desulfovibrionaceae bacterium
GTACAGCATACCAATAATACCATTCATTGGTGTACGTATTTCGTGGCTCATATTAGCCAAAAATTCGCTTTTTGCCTGCGAAGCCCCCTCTGCATAAGCCCTGGCCCTTTCTGCCTCCTGCATTTGCAAAATATCTGTATGTAGCTGGCGCAGCATAGTGTTAAGGGTTGTTTGCAATACTTGCAGCTCGTACACATGGGAGTCTTCAGGAACCCGTATGGTAAAATTGCCCTTGGAAACATGCAGGGCGTCTGTTATGCGCTGTATGGGCGAAACAAGAATTTTTTTTATATAATAAAATGTTACAGTAAGAAAAAACGCCGCCAGCAATATAGAAATAATAAGAGTGTAATAGCGATTTTGCTGGATATTGTGGTAGGTTGTAGCCGCATCAAACTCCATCACCACAATGCCTTCTACCTTGCCGGAAATATTGCGTGCAGGCCAGCAGGTAAGAAAAATGGGACCCCAGGATGTTTCTACAATATCGCCCGCGGCAATGGTTTCCCCATTTAAGCAACGGGTAAGCTCCGGGATAATTTCCGCTTCAATAGGGTCACCTATATTACGAAAATCTGCAGAGTCCAGATCCAGCCCATCCATAACATACGCCAACTTCCCTGAAATATACTTGGCAGTATATAAATAGCGCACATTGGCTACCTTACGCAAAGAGTTAAGAGTACGCTGGGTTTCTGTATAAAGAGGGCTTGCGGCATCTTCCGGGGTGTTAAGCAGGCGGAAGCTGTCCATAGGGATATGCTCTTGGGCATAAGTATTTACAGAGTATGTTTTGCTTTCCACCTCTGCCAAAAGCGCGCTGTACATGGTTGTGTATACAATAAAGTAGGTGCTTGCCACAGCGCATACTATGGCTAAAGCTATAATAATGAAAAGACGGCCTTGCACACCACTCCAGGCTTTTTTCCATACGAGTGAGCCTTTGGTAACAGGCAAAGCAGAAGTATTTTGCATGGCGTTTCCGTACTGTAGTCACAGGACAAGCGCATAGATATTTTAGCTTAAAAAATAAACCGATCCGATGACAAGCCTTAGCATTCCCAAAAAGGCTTGTCAAACCATGTGCGCATTCTTTGTTGTCACAATAGCATAATTTATTATGATTGCCTAGACTGTCTGCATTATTTTGTAACACTACACCTATAACATTTTGATATATATATTTAATAGGCGTTATTTTACGCTTTTTTTGCAATAGCCCTTCCATTCCATATAATGCGGGAAATAACCCAAATATTGCCATACAAGATATTAGAACTTGACGAAACAAGGTATTTTTGCCTATTCTTACGCTATGACCTTTTCTTTTCCTCAGTCAGTTGGAGAGCTTGCTGCTGCTTGCTCCGTCCCATTTTCTTCTGCCCGTCTTACAGCCGCTTTGCCTGCTGTAAACCCTCCTGCTGTCTCCTCAGACCAAGGCCAACAAGATACCAGCGAGTTTTGGGAAAAGCTTGTCACACGCATTGCCGCAGAAACGGGGCAGTTGTATATATTCCAGCAGAAATACGTACATGTCAGCCATATTGACCCAGCCACACTGCCCTGCCTTGCCGCCGTGCAGGCAGAAAACGCTGCTGCTTATATATTGCTTACAGAAGACAATATAGCCAGCTACCTGCAAGACCCGGACTTTCAAGCCAGATGCACAGGGCGCTTTTTCTTTGTTGATAAAGAAAAACACAGGGAAGCAGCCCTTGCGCGGGAAGCTGAAGCTTTAGGACAAAAGCAGGAACAAGCCCCCCAGCACTGGTTTTGGGGAATTTTGCGGGAATACATGCCCATTTATAAGGATGTAACCCTTGCCAGTGTATTGGTAAACCTGCTTTCCCTTGCAACGCCGCTTTTTGTCATGAATGTGTATGACCGCGTAGTGCCAAACAGAGCTATGGAAACCTTGTGGGTGCTTGTAGCGGGTGTTGTTCTTGCCTACCTTGTAGACTATATGCTGCGCGTGTTGCGTGCGCATTTTGTAGATACAGCGGGCCGTAATGCAGATGTGCGCATTGCTGGCCGCATTATGGATAAAGTATTACGTGTGCGTCTGGACGCGGCCCCAAAATCAACAGGTGCCTTCACCAATCTTGTGCGGGAATTTGAGCAAGTGCGCGAATTTTTTGGCTCCACCACGTTTTTGGCTGTTATAGACCTGCCCTTTGCTGTGCTTTTTTTCTGCCTTATTGCCTACATTGGCGGCCCTATGGTACTTGTGCCTCTTGTGGCCTTACCCTGTATGCTGGCACTTGGCTACCTTATGCAAATACCCTTCCAGCGTGTTTCCCGCCAGCAGTACCAGCAGAATACCCATAAAAATTCCCTTCTTGTAGAAATTATTGGTGGCCTCGAAACAGTCAAAGCCAACCAGCTTGGGGCCACCATGCTGCACCGCTGGGAAAATGTGGTAGATATGAGCGCCCGCAGTAATGCAAAAGCCCGCCGCCTTGCCACCATAGCCGCCAATGCTACCCTGCTTGCCTCTATGCTGCTGAATACCGTGTTTATTGTGTGGGGCGTGTACCGTATTGGCGCGCAGGAAATGCGCCTTGGGGGCCTTATTGCCTGTGTTATTCTGCTTGGCCGTGTTATGCAGCCACTTATGCAGTTTGCCGGCCTTTTAAGCAATTTCCAAAAAGCGCGTGTATCCCTTAAGGCTTTGGAAACCTTTATGACTCTTCCATCTGAGCAAAGCCACGTAGACAGTGTTTTTCCCACAGAAAACACCTACACGCTGGAAGAAGTAGAATTTTCCTACCAGGCGGCTCCTTTAGCCCCGCAAAATAAGACCGAAGCACCTGCTGGTGAGGCATCTGCTTCGCCTTCTACCAGCCGTATTGCCCTTACTATTCCCCGTTTGCAAATCGCGGCAGGGGAAAAAGTAGGCATTATTGGGCCAACAGGTTCTGGCAAAAGCACTTTTTCGCGTATGCTTGCAGGCCTTTACCAGCCCACGCACGGCAGTGTACGCCTTGGCAACCGCGACATAGCGCTTTTGGATACAGATACCCTGCGCAGCCGTATTGGCTTTATGTCCCAAGATAATTACCTTTTCAGCGGCTCCTTATATGAAAATATCCGCATGGGCGCACCGTACGCCACCCCGCAGGATGTAGAACACGCCGCCCAGCTTGCGGGTCTTATGCCCCTTATCAGCCGACACCCGCAGGGTTTTTCCCTTTCTGTGGGGGAACGTGGCATGGCCCTTTCTGGTGGGCAAAGGCAGGCCGTTGCCCTTGCGCGCGTATTGGTGCGGAACCCGGGCATTGTTATTTTAGATGAACCTACCAGCAACTTTGATGGCGATTCTGAGCAGGCTCTGTTGCGTTCTCTGCAAGGCTGGTTTGAAGGCCGCACCCTTTTCCTTTCTACCCACCGCCTTTCTATGCTCAGCCTTGTTGACCGTGTGCTTGTGCTGCAACATGGCAAAATTGTGGCAGATGGCCCGCGCGATGCCGTGTTAAGAGCAATAAGCGGCAATGGGGAGGCAAACCATGCCTAAAAAGGTTAAGCCAAACAGTGAGCAAAAAAATGGGCAGGAGGGTGCGCAAAAAACCGTACAAAAGCCCGCACAAAAGCATAGCATGGCCTCTCTCAGCCCTCAACAGGCAGCGCGTTTGCGTATGCCTGCCCGTTCTTCCCGTGTGCTGCTTTACGCTGTGGCACTGGGCTTTTTTCTGCTGCTTATCTGGGCCTGCTTTGCCACATTAGATACCTTTGCCCAAGGCACAGGGCAGGTTGTACCCTCCCAGCGTGTGCAGCTTATCCAAAATTTAGAAGGCGGTATTTTAGGCGAAATTAGCGTCACAGAAGGCCAGCTTGTAGAAAAAGACGATATTCTTGTCCGCATTGACAATGAAGCCGCAGACAGCCAATACCGCGATGCAAGGTACCGCGCCTTGGACATACAAGCCTCCCTTGCGCGTTTGCGTGCAGAAAACCTGCCGGAAAATGCCCCTGCATTTATTCCCCCTGAATCCGGGCTTAAGCCTGTGCCGCCCCAGAATATACCTTCTGGTATTCCCGCTGTTTTCCCTGTATTCCCGCCACAAATACAGGCAGAAGCCCCAGAGCTAATTACCCTGCACACAGACCTTTTTCTTACCCGGCAAGCCCAGCGCTGCGCAGAATACCGCGTTATGCTTACCCAAAGGGAAACCCGCCTGCTGGAAGCTGCTGAGCTTGAGACAAAAAAGAAAAACCTGGAAGATTCCCTTGTCCTTGCCCAAAAACAGGTGGATTTAGCCCGCCCGCTTGTTAATTCCCGCGCCTATTCCACTTTAGACTTTCTTTCTTTAGAGCAAAAAGTGCAGTCCATAAAAGGGGAACTTGCTGTGCTTGAACAAAATATTCCCCGCACCCGCCTTGCCGCCCAAGAAATGGACGACCGCCTTGCCATGCGCGAAACCGAATGGCGCACCCAAAACCAAAACGAAATTTTGCGCTTAGAAGCAGAATTGCGCTCTTTAGAACAACTGCTTTCTGCAGGTGCAGACCGTGTGCGCCGTACAGAAGTGCGCTCTCCCGTACGCGGCATTGTGCAAAGCATCCATATAAGCACTATTGGCGGCGTCATAAAACCTGGTGAAAACATCCTTTCTATTATACCTGTGGATGATCAGCTTATTATAGAAGCCAAAATAAGCCCTTCTGATATTGCGTTTATCTACCCCTCCCAACAGGCTACTGTGCGTATTTCTGCTTACGATTACTCTGTATATGGCAGTTTGGATGCCACAGTAACAGACATAAGCGCCGATACTATGGAAGGAAAACAGGGCGAAGTGTATTACCGCGTAAAACTAAAAACAACCCAGCCCTCCCTTTCTCTTGACGGCAAAGAATACCCTATTTTGCCTGGTATGATGGCGCAAGTAGATATCCATATTGGCCAAAAAACAGTGCTGGAATATTTGCTGAAACCCCTTACCCGCATCCAGCAAAAAGCTTTAAGGGAGCGATGAAATACAAAAAAGGAAGACAAAGCATTCCTGCCTCTGCACATTCCCTTAAAAATCCCCGCATGATGCATACAAACCTGATGCCCTGAGCAGTATCGTCCATGAAACGCAGCACAGCCATACGCCTTGCAAGCAATGTTTGCATCAGCTCTCTGGTGCTTGGGGCTGTGCTTGTTATTTTCCTTGCCCAGCCGCGTATTTTGCAGCTTGTTGACCAGCGCATTTACGATGTGCTTTTGCTTGCCCAAGACCCCGGCACCCCGCATCCTGCCCCAGCTATTATAGATATTGACGAAAAAAGCCTGGCAGAACTTGGCCAGTGGCCCTGGCCCCGCTACACCCTGGCGCTTTTAATTAAAGCCCTTGCAGAAGCGGGCGCTGCCGCCATAGCGCTTGATATTATCCTGCCAGAGGAAGACCAGACTTCCCCCCGCGTGTTGCAGGAAAATATGCAGCAAAAGTTTGGCGTTAATATAGAGCTGGAAGGCCTGCCAGAACATTTGTGGAGCAATGATGACCTTTTGGCCTCCGTTATGCGGCAGGCCCCTGTGATAAATGGCATATACTTCCACTTTGACCAATCCGCCCCCATACGCGACGATTTTGCTGGCATAGCAAGCTCTACAGACAGGCTCCTGCCCCAGGTAGGCGTAGCTGAATCTGTACCTGCTGGTGCCATACCCCCCGGTACAGGCCTTTTAAAGGCAAGCTGCGTTACTGTGCCTTTTGGCCCCCTCTTAGATGCCGGGGCTGTTGGTTCCATTAATGTTTCACCAGATGGCGACGGTGTGATACGCTCCCTGCCTGCTGTTATTGCTATGGACGGCAAATACTACCCGTCACTCAGCCTCAGGGCGCTTATGGTAGGCATTGGCGCAAAAACTATGGTACTGGCCAGCGGGCCAGATGGTTTGCACTCTGTCCGGGTAGGCAAGTACACCTTCCCTGTTGCCCCTAATGGCTTATACAGGCTGTTTTACAGGGGGCCTTCCGGTACATACCCCTATTTCAGCGCCGTGGACGTGCTGCAGGGTCGTGTGCCCCCAGAAGAACTGGCAGGCAGGGTGTTGTTTATAGGCACATCTGCCTCTGGCCTTAAAGATATACGCATTACTCCCTTTGATACCATTTATCCGGGGGTGGAAGCACACGCTACCTTTATTGATACTGTCCTCAGCGGGCATTTTATTGTTTCCCCGCCTTGGGCACCTGGTGCGCAGTTTTTGCTTATTATGCTTGTAGGGATAGTGTGCGCCTTTGCGTATTCGCTTGCGCGGCCCCTGGTGTATGTTTTTGTGGCTGTTTTTTTTGCGTGCGGGGCTGTTTTTTCTTCTTATTATCTGCTTGGGCAGGGCATGTATTTTTCCCCTTTGTACAGCCTTATTACAGTGATAAGCCTTGGCTTTTTTCTGCTTATGCTGCGCTTTTGGCAAGTAGATAAACAAAAATTTGTGCTGCAAAAAGCCTTTAGCAACTATGTAGCACCAGAAGTGGTAAACCGCATTGCAGAGCGCGGGGGTAATATCTTACAAGGGGAATCGCGTGAAGTAACGCTTATATTTACAGATATACGCGGCTTCACCTCCATATCTGAAAAACTTCGGCCAGAACAAGTGGTAGAAATGCTTAACCGCTATTTTACCCCTATGACACGCCTTATCACCAAAAGTGGTGGCACTATGGACAAGTTTATTGGCGATGCCATTATGGCCTTTTGGAATGCCCCTTTGGATGTGGCGGATCACCCGCGCAAAGCCATACAATGCGTACTGGATATGCAAATTGCGTTAGAAGAATTGAATCATGAGCTGGAAAAAGACCTTGGTATACGCCTGCGCATTGGTTCTGGTTTACATACAGGCCTTGTGCATGTGGGCAACATGGGTTCAGAAGCGCTTATGGACTATACCTGCATAGGGGATACAGTCAATCTGGCTTCCCGCCTTGAAGGTATGTGTACAGTTTACGGCGTACGCATTGTCACAAGTGGCGTGACAAAAGAGTGTTGCAAAGACAGCTTTATTTTCCATAGACTGGACAGTATACGCGTAAAAGGCAAAAGCCAGCCTGTAGAAATTTTTACAGTGCTTACCCCTGAAGAAGCCCACACGCGCATGATAGAGCTTTCCCGCTCTGTGCTTGCCCAAAACGCATATGTAGAAGGCAACTTTCCTTACGCTCTCCAGTTGTTTAAAGACTTGCAGAAAGATTTTCCCCAAGAAAAACTGTACACCATGTATGCAGAGCGCTGCGCAGTATTAACCCAAAACCCACCAGAAATTTGGGACAGTGTATGGGTTTTTGACAGCAAATAAGCACTACCCCAATAAGCACTACCCCAATAGCCCTACCAATGGTGCATATCTACCCCAAGTTTTTGGCATTTAAAGCGAAATGTGCTGGGGGTAAGCCCTGCAAGTCCTGCCGCGCCATGTGGCCCGCTTATGCGGCCCTTGCAATGCTTAATAAGCGCACGCAGATATTGGGCTGTTGCTGTATCAAAATCTGGTAAATTTTCCTCACCCAGTCCCTCATTCCATTTGCCCCTGCCCTTTTCCCCTGCATTACCCGATAAGGCAGAAGAGCTTTGCTGCCTTTCTAAAAAAAATCGGATAGGGTTGTTTTGCGCGCATACCAGCGCTTCATCCACAATATTCTGTAATTCCCGCACATTGCCAGGCCATGAATAGGCAAGAAGGCTTTCCATTTGGTTTTCTGCTATGGCAGGAATTGCAAGCCCATAACGGGTAGCGGCCTTAAAAAGAAAAAACTGCACAAGTTGGGGTATATCCTGCTTAC
>CAZPTC010000107.1:0-7659 GCA_964589455.1 uncultured Desulfovibrionaceae bacterium
CCAAAGGGAGTGCAGTTTCTCTTTCATGGTAATAACGGGGCCTTGTGGGGCAAGAGAAGGGTTAAGCTTCACGCGCAGCACAACCATAAGGCTGATAATGGTAACAAGCAGAATACCGGGTAAAATACCAGCCATGAAAAGGGATGCCACAGAAACTTCTGTGATAATGGAGTAAATAATAAACCCAACACTTGGCGGTATAAGAATACCAAGGGTGCCACCAAGGGCAAGGCAGGCCACACCAAAGGCGGGGTTATAATTATTTTTGCGCATTTCTGGCAAGGCAACACTTGTCATGGTAAGGGCTGTGGGCAAACTTTCCCCACAAACGGCGGCAAAGCCTGCGCACCCAACAACAGAGGCAATGGCAAGGCCACCAGGCAAGCGCCCAAACCAACAGGCAGCCGCGCGGAATAAGTCGCCACTAATTTTGCTGAGAAGTGCCAGTTCGCCCAGCAAAATAAACATAGGCACAACAGAAATAACGTAATAGGCAAGCTGTGGGTACGGGGCATTGCAGGCCATGTTAAGGGCAATGCTAAGCTTGGGCATAAGGATAATAAGGCCTTGTATACCTACCACCATCATAGCCGTGGCAATAGGTACACTGAGGAAAATAAGGGTAAATAAATACAACATGCCCAAAACACCAAGCCAAAGGCGGGAAGAGCCAAGACCCATGTCTTTAAGCCAAAAAGGCATATAGGCCAGTGCTGCGGTAAGTACAAGCACCACAACAAGGCCGATAAATGTGCGCAATTTAAGGGCGCGCACAAGGGCTAGCAAAAGGGTATTAAAGTTGGCAAGTACAAAAACGGCAAAAGCAAAGGCGCAAATACCTACGCTTAACCAAATGGGGATGCCGTAAATGGGCGTTGCTTCATGGTACACAAATTTTTCGTGCGCCATAAGCACAAGGTACCAACCAAGCAAAAAGGTAAAGCCAGTACCCAACAGGGCAGAAAAAACATCAAACAGAGCTTTTGTTTTTTCAGAAAAGCGTCTGTAAATCATTTCTACATTAATATTTCTGTCACATGCCTGGATATAGGCAAACATAAGAAAGCATGTAAGCGCCATGCCAATTTCTACAAGTTCAATAGCGCCATGCAAGGGGGCATTAAAAAATGTACGCCCAAAAACTTCTACAAGTATAACAGTGAACATAAACAACATGGACACGCAACTAAGAAAAAGAAGTACTTTTGTGAACGAACGCAAGCATGCGTTAAACTTCTGGGAAACACTATCCAACATCTGGATCATATTTTCTCCACGGATTTGTCTGTTGGGGTTGCATAGCGGCTGAAAAAACAACGCGCCCGCGCTTATTATGGTATCTGAAAAGTTTGGGTGTTACACCAAATGCCCTTCAGATAATAAACAAGCGCGGGCGCGTTTTGCCTTTAACTGCTTTGACGTAATGGCCAACGCATCTCAGGCGGAGAGATTTTTTTCTTTATTCCCCTCCTGCATGCTCAGGTATGCTGAGCAAGGTGCGGGTATTTGAGAAAAAGAAAGGTTTTTAGGAAATTAGGGAAGGTGTTTGGGGAAGAGGGAGTACCCCCCTCCCCCAAAAGTATCTTAGGAGTTCTTTAAGGAGGCGATGTGAGCGCGCAGCTTGTCGTTCAATTCTTTGGCGATCTGCGGGTGTTCCTTGATCACATTATGGAGCTGACGCAGGTCTGTCTTGCGGTTATACAGTTCGTCTTCTGCGGGTACTTCAGAGCTGGAAGCCGGGGTGCATGTCCATTGGTCTTCGCCGTCTGTTGTGGCGGCTTGCTTGTGGCGTTCAATGGCTTCAGCATTGCCTACTGCGCCACCAAGGGTGCCGTTTTCGCTGATATTGTACATATCAAGAACAGCAAATTCGGAGTTGGCATTTTCTTTGTGTACCCAGTGGATGTAGCTCCAGTCTTCTGTAATGATAGACCAGGAGTATTTGAAGTAGCCGGCAATAGCAAAGTCACGCACTTTTTCCACTTCGCCGCGCACTAAAGGCAACAGGGATTTGCCCTGCATATCCGGGTGAACGCCAATGCCAAGCCAATCGCACACTGTGGGGGCCACGTCTACAGACTGGGTAAAGGCTTTAATGCGCTGACCGGCTTTCACACCAGGGGCGCGCAGCATCATGGGGGCGTGCACAAGTTCTTCATAGGGCCAGGGGCGGCACTTACGCATAATGCCGTGGCCGTGTTCGCCATTACCCATAGGTTCGCCGTGGTCAGACACTTGCAGAACCATGGTGTTTTCTTCAAAGCCAAGGCGGCGTATGGCATCCAGCAAATAGCCAAACCAGCGGTCGCACATGCTTACTTTTTCTGCATACAGCATACGCACGTGGTTCAGTTCAGGCTCAGTGTACACGCCTTCAACCGGGGCAATGATGGGGTTAAATTCATCTTTGCCTTTGTAGTCTGGGTCATAGGGGCAGGGCATGTCTTTGTCGTACACAGATGGGGAGTCCCAGGGCTCGTGCGGGTCAAAGCTGTCTATCCACAGGTAGAACTGCTTGTTGCGGTCCACTTGCTCAAGGTATTCCACAGCCTTGTGCATAACGCGCACAACGCGCTGGTCTGCTTCGCTCTTCCAGTACTGGGTTTCACGCAGGTAGCAGCCGGTTTCGTGGGCCATATTGTCCATCATAAGGGAAGAGTGGACTTTAAGGCCGTTTTGCCATGTCTGGTCTTCAAAGAAATCTTCCACTTTAAGGTGGATAAGGGCGTCCTGGCCGTAGAATTCGTGGTCAGCTTCGTGACCGTGGAAGAACCACACTTTGTCAAAGCCGCGGGTATAGCCAAACTTGGGCAGGCGATACATGGGGCAGTCAAAAATAAGGGCGGTGTCAATGGGGCGGCCCCAGCAAAGGTCGGCTATTGTGGTGTCTTCCATAGAAAGGGGAATCCAGCCACCGCGCATAAGGGTATAACGGCCAGTGTGCATGGCACGGCGGCAAGGCACGGTGGGCACACCTTCAATGTAGTTATTTTCAAAAACAGCAGACTCGCGGGCAAAGCGGTCAAAGTTGGGGGTTTTTATCCAGGTGTTACCGTAACAACCTAAGTAATCAAGCTGTAAGCTGTCAAACATCACCACTATGGCGTTCTTAATCATAATTCCTCCATATCATATTTTCACAAAGTCGCACAATTGCGTCTACACCTCTATAGCAAAGGTTGTGCCAAAAATAATATACTGAAAATAAAAGCACTAAGGCAAAAATGCCTCCTGGGTATGGCGTGTTATTTCACGAAAAAGCACGAAATAGCGCGCGTATTCCCGTTACGCACGCTATTTCGCGCTTTATATGGGTCTTAGCTTGCTTTTAATTCTTCCATAAAGGCACGCAGCTTGCCAAGCAATTCTTTGGCAATAGCCGGGTATTGGCCTATCACGTTGTTTAATTGGAAGGGGTCTTTTTTGCGGTCATACAGTTCGTCCGTGTCTGGCACTTCTGCGGTGGATGTGGGGGTGCATGTCCATTGGGCTTCGCCATCTGTGGTAGCGTTTTGCTGTTGGCGTTTGCTGGCTTCTGTATCAATGCCACTGCCAAGTTTGGACTTGTCCCACATGCCAAGGTCTGCATTGCCGCCTTTTAAGTGGCTGTTATCAATAGATTCAGAATAAAAATCCACCATTTCAAGGGGGTCAATATTGCGCTCTTTATTCCAATGGATATACGACCAGTCATCCGTAAATATAGCCCAGGAGTAGGGGTAATAGCCAGCTATGGCAAAGTCGCGCACTTTTTCCACTTGCCCAAAAACAAGGGGCAGAAGAGATTTACCTTGCATATCTGGGTGTACGCCAATACCAAGCCAGTCGCACACTGTGGGGGCAACATCGCAGCTTTGTATAAACGCTTTAATACGCTGGCCAGGCTTGGCACCAGGCACACGCAAAAGATACGGCACATGCACAAGTTCTTCATACGGCCAGGGGCGACATTTGCGGAAAATACCGTGCCCGTGTTCGCCATTGCCCATAGGTTCGCCGTGGTCAGAAACCATCCATAACAGGGTGTTTTCTTCAAAGCCAAGGCGGCGCAGGGTATCCATAAGTTTACCCAGGTAAAAATCGCAAAGGGTCACAATTTCTGCATACAACATACGCACATGGTGCATTTGCTCTTCTGTATAAAGGCCTTCCACGGCTGTAGGGAAGGGCAAAAATTCATCCTTGCCCGTATAATTGGGGTTATATGGGCAAGGGGTTTCTGGGTCATACACAGAAGGGGCATCCCACGGTTCATGCGGGTCAAAGCTGTCTATCCACAAAAAGAACTGCTTATTTCTGTCTACCTGCTCTAAATATTCAATAGCCTTGCCTACAGTTTTTGCCACATACCTGTCTTCCCCTTTTGCGCCCACCTGCTCGCGCATTTTAAGATAGGAAGCTACTTCTTTATAGGCCACACCCACAATTTCTTTGCCGCCTTCATGCTCTGCTATAGCAACGCTTTTGTCGTCAAAGTAGTCACGCACATTGTGGTGCAGCAGGGGGTCGTTCTCGTAATAAAAGTCGTCTGTTTCGTGGCCGTGTGTGAACCATACTTTGTCAAAGCCGCGTGTATAACCAAACTTTGGCAAACGGTGTGGGCCGGAATCAAAAATAAAGGCCGTGTCAATAGGCCGGCCCCAGCATAAATCCGCTATGGTTGTGTCTGCCATAGTAAGGGGTACCCAGCCGGCAAAAGGCAGTGTATAGCGACCTGTGTGCATGCCACGGCGGCAAGGGATTGTGGGCAAGCCTTCTGTATAGGCGTTTTCAAAAAGCACACCTTCGCGCGCTAACCTGTCCATATTAGGGGTTTTAATCCATGTGTTGCCATAGCAGCCAAGATAATTAAACTGCAGGCTGTCAAACATAATCACCAGTGCATTGTGCATACGACCACCTTTTAGTTAAAAGATACAGCGGCTTGTATTCCACATATCCCATCCTTATACTAAAAAATAATTAACGCATGGTGTAAATTATTTTCTTGAAAAATGGGGGAGTCTGCGGTTAAATAGCCAAGCCTTTCCTCCGATTAACACAAATAAAGCAAATGCTATGCCAATTCGCTGGTGCGTTTAACCAAGCTAAATACCATGTAATACTCTACCCTGCACATGTGTTTTCGCTATATTTTGCAAAAAACCCTTTTCAAATTCACCATATATAGAGGATTCGTCATATATGGTGAAACAAAAAACTGACCTGCCCAGCAAACACCTTGTGCAGTAAGTGCTTTACCTTTTGGGGTATTTGCGTTATACACAGCCATATTTCATGAATAAGGAGCACGTTATGCCTCTGCTTGCCATAAAATACGGGGGCCACGCTATGGATGACCCCCAGCTTAACAAGGCTTTTGCGCAAAGCCTTGCCACTATTCATAGTAAGGGCTGGGACATTTTAGTGGGGCATGGCGGTGGCCCAGCCATAAATGCCATACTGGAAAAGCTTGGCATTGAAAGTGTGTTCCACAATGGCCTGCGCGTGACAAACCAAGCCACCATGTATGTGGTGGAAATGGTGCTGGCAGGCCTTATGAACCCCTTTGTCGTTTCCCTTTTTTGCGAAGCAGGCCTTAAAGCTGTAGGTATTACAGGCAAAGACAACCGCACTATACAGGCCACACCTATGGGGGAAAAAGACGGGGTAGATATGGGCCTTGTGGGGGAAAATATTACTGTAGACCCCACCTTTGTGCGCGATTTACTTGCCAAAGGCTATACCCCTGTTATATCTCCCATTGGCTATGGCCCACAAGGCGTTAGCCTGAATATTAATGCCGATACCGCAACGGGTGCCCTTGCCGGTGCCCTTGCAGCAGATGCCTTTTTGCTTGTGACAGACGTACCCGGTGTGTATGGCGCAGACGGCAAACGCATACCCTCGCTCAACCAGGCAGAAGCCCTTGCCCTTATGGAAAGCGGGGTTATTTCTGGCGGCATGATACCCAAGGTGCAAAGCTGCCTTAATGCCTTGCAGGCTGGCTGCAAAATGGCGGTTATTTTTGATGGCAGAACTGCCGGGAATTTGGAACTTTTGCTTTCAGACAACCCTGCTGACGCACAAGCGACTACGATAACACAATAAACCAGAGCATATTATGTCCACACTCTACCAACGCGATTTTCTTAAAATCGCAGACTTCAGCCCTGAAGAGCTGGAAACTTTTCTTACCCTTGCCGCCCGCCTGAAAAAAGAAAATAAAGAAGGCACAGAAAAGCAGTATTTAAAAGGCAAAAAATTTGCCCTTATTTTTGAAAAGGACTCCACCAGAACCCGCTGTTCCTTTGAAACCGCAGCCTTTGACCAGGGGGCCTTTACCACCTACCTTGGCCCTTCTGGCTCGCAAATTGGTAAAAAGGAATCTATGGCAGATACAGCCAGGGTTTTATCCCGCATGTACCACGCCATCGAATACCGCGGCTTTGGCCAGGCCCTTGTGGAAGAGCTGGCAGAGTATGCAAGTGTACCCGTGTGGAATGGCCTTACAGATGAAGCCCACCCCACACAAATTCTGGCAGATTTGCTTACCATGCAGGAACACTGCGCAAAGCCGCTTTCCCACATTCGCTTTGCCTACCTTGGCGATTGCCGCAATAATATGGCCAATTCCCTTATGATGGGTGCCGCCAAAATGGGTATGGACTACCGCTCTGTTGCGCCGGAAGCTTTGCAAATTTCCCCGCAAATATACCAAAAAGCCCAGGAAGTGGCCGCCAAAACAGGCGCAAAACTTACCCTTTCTGACAAACCACAAGAAGCTGTGCATGGCTGCGACTTTCTGTACACAGATGTATGGGTTTCTATGGGTGAACCCGCAAGTGCCTGGGCAGAGCGCATTGCCCTGCTGCTGCCCTTCCAGATAAATACCGCCCTTATGGCCGCCACAGGTAATGCCCACGTTAAATTTCTGCATTGCCTGCCCGCCTTCCATAACCGCAAAACAAGCGTTGGAGAAGATATTTTCCAAAAGTTTGGGCAAGACGGTTTGGAAGTAACAGAAGATGTGTTTGAAAGCCCTGCCTCTGTAGTCTTTGACCAGGCAGAAAACCGTATGCACACCATTAAAGCCGTTATGGTTGCCACCCTTACAAGGCCAGAAGTGCTCTGCCTTTAATCTTGCCAAGACAGTAAGGAAGACTTAACTTAAAGGTACGCCCACCCAATATATTTGGCTACCATTGGGCAACTTTGGGTAACTCTAGTATTTGAGAGGTTTTTATGCGTACCCTTCTTACAAGCACCCTGCTTATCAGCGTCTTGGCACTTGCAGCCTGTACACCCGCACAACCCCGCTACACCCCGGATGGCAAGCTTCTTGTTGGCCCAGACCCGGACTCCGCTGCTTTTGCCATTCAGAATGACAATTTAGGCGGTCAATACAACCCCGGCTGGCGCCCTTGGCCAGAATCCACCTTTGTCACCCCATTAAAGTAACTGACTAAACTTCCCCATTGCTCCTGCTCTGCCCCTTCGCAGGGCAGGAGCCTGAAAAAAAAGAGTAGAGTATGGAAACACCTTTCCACTGGCCCCACAAAGACCTGCTGGATGTTACAGACCTTACCCCCCAGGAAGTTATTTTCCTGCTGGATACCGCCCGTGCCTTCCATGAAGTAAACACACGGCCTGTTAAAAAAGTCCCCACCCTCAAAGGCA
>CAZPTC010000108.1:0-7628 GCA_964589455.1 uncultured Desulfovibrionaceae bacterium
TCGGTAGATGTACTAATAATATCGGTCTTTGTTATCTTAATACTTAGCGTCTATTCTATTTATTCAGCGCCCTTCCCCCAAACCCCCTTCCCACCCCTTCCCAAAAAACTTTATTATTTTCTTCCTTTATAAAAGAAGGAGTTTATCTATTTACTTTAAATGGTTAAGCGACTTCCGCGTGCATACACACCATATTCGCAGTAAAAAATGTGATGCCAGTGGCAAAATTCGTCGTAAAAAGTGTCATCACACGCGCAAAATTCGTTGCATTTTTTGTTGAAACTTGGTATTCTTTTCCTGTAGGGAGGGAAGAATATGCAACGCGAGTTACTTAACGCCCTTGAAAAGTGGAAAAACAAAAGCGGCCGCAAGCCCCTTATTATCCGTGGCGCACGGCAAGTGGGCAAAACATGGCTTATGAAGGCCTTTGGCAAAACCCATTATGCCAAAACCGTGTATATTAACTTTGATAATAACCAGCAAATGGCCAGCCTGTTTAATGCAGATATGAAAATAGAACGCATTATGCTTGGCTTAGAGCTTTACGCCGGCCACACCATTACCCCAGAAGATACCCTGCTTATTTTTGATGAAATACAGGAAGTACCAGCCGCCCTTGCCGCGCTTAAATACTTTTACGAAAATGCGCCAGAATACCACATTATTTGCGCAGGCAGTCTGCTTGGTGTTGCGCTGCACAAAGGCACATCCTTCCCTGTTGGCAAGGTGGAGTTTTTGGAAATGTTCCCCCTTTCCTTTGCAGAGTTTATGCAGGCAATGGGGAAAGAACGCTATGCAGAATTACTTACACGCAGAGATTTTGAACTGGCAGCACCCTTTAAACAAGAGTACACAGACTTACTCAAGCAATATTACTATATTGGGGGTATGCCAGAAGCCGTGCAGTGTTTTATAGACACAAAAGACTTCCAGGCAGTGCGGGAAATACAAGAGCGCCTGCTTACCGCATACGAGCAGGATTTTTCTAAACATGCCCCGCACGAAATAGTGCCCCGCATCCGCATGGTATGGCAAAGCATTCCCAGCCAGCTTGCCAAAGAAAACAAAAAGTTTCTCTACGGCATAGTGCGGGAAGGTGCCCGCGCCAAAGACTTTGAAATGGCCTTGCTCTGGCTGCAAGACTGCGGCCTTATACACCAGGTACGCAGAGCAACAGCCCCTTCTATTCCCCTGCAAGCCTACGAAGATTTACGCGCTTTTAAGCTTTTCTTTTTAGATATTGGCCTGCTTTCCTGTATGGTGCGCCTAAACCCCACCACCCTGCTGGACGGCAATGCCCTTTTTAAAGAATTTAAAGGCGCCCTTACTGAACAATATGTCCTCCAGCAGCTTAAAACTATGCCGCATATCCATACCTGCTACTGGACAAATGACAGAGGCAACGCAGAAATAGATTTTCTGCTGGATACAGGCCAAAAAATTATCCCTGTAGAAGTAAAAGCAGAAATAAACCTTATGGCAAAAAGCCTGAAAGCCTACTGCGAAAAATTTGCCCCCCCCCTTGCCATACGCACATCTATGGCAGATTACAAACAAAACGAAACCTTGCTGGACTTGCCCCTGTGGGCTTTTCACGCCCTGCCCGCCTACCTTGTGTAAGGCTTACAGCACAAAAAAACCCGGGCTAATCCCGGGCTTTTTCATGTAAAGCTAAGCTACATACCTAATTCTTTGCTGCACATTTCCACAAACTCACGCGGGTACATAACCTTGGCTTGTGTTTCATCCACTGTCATACCCTGCTTTAAATAGCGCTTGGTCACCACTTTCATATCTTCCCCAATTTCCACTATATGCTTATCCGGGTCAAGAATATGGATAGAACGCTGACCCCACGGTGCTTCTAAAAGCGGGGTGAGTATGGGCACATCGGGGAAGCTTTTTAAAAGCTCCACAAAAGCGTCAATATCTTCTGTTTCAAAGCCAAGCTGGGCCACATTACCCCCGTATTGCAGGGCTTTAATGCCGGGGTTAAAGGCCAGCCAGCCTTCTTCATCCATAATACAAAAACGCTCAAACGTCACATAGGTTTCCAAGTCAAGGATTATAGAACAAGAAAGAAGTTTGGTATAAAAATCCACAGACTTCCGCACATTTTTGCTTACAAGCAGTGTGCCTTCATATTTCATAGTTTTCTCTCCAAAAAAATGGGTTTGCAGGGCTTTTTAAACAAAGCCATGCTGTTACTTACTGGGTGTAGCGCCAAACTTAAGTTCTTCATTGTAAAAATCGGACATATTTGCCGCATAGGCACTGGGGGAAATGCCACAAACCGCCTTAAAATCATGGATAAAATGTGCCTGATCATGGTAGTGAAAGTCTTGCGCTAAAGCTGTAAGCTTATCTGCCTGCCCAGGCCTGCCCAAGGTCTGGCACACCGCGTTAATACGCACAATGCGGGAAAGCAGCTTAGGAGAAAGGCCTGTTACCCCGCTTATAACACGGTTTAAATGCCGCGGGCTGCAACGCGCTTCATTTGCAAGATCCTGCATGGTTAAAACGCCTTTTGCCGCGTGTATGCGCGCAAGCAAGTGGGCAGCAAAGTGTGTTTGCGTATTCTGCATAAGCCGCGTGAGAAAAATATGGTCAACAGCATGGCGAAAAGCAGAAAGCGCAGAAGGGTTCAGCAGTAGAGAAAATTTACTGAATACCGCATAAAGACTGTTGTGCAGGGCAGGGTCAAGGGCATCTAAAGCGCCGCGCTCATCCCGTAAAAAGTCCATAGTGCAATGCAGAATGGTGTGGAATCCACCAGGCAGAAATTCCACAAAAAACATAAGAGGTGGCACACCTGGCCCATTATTCACCACCGCCACCTGTGAAGAAGGCCCCCAAAAGTGTATATATACATGATGCGCATGCACATCGCACACTATACAGCCACTGGCATCTGGCACAATGCGCAGCTCTTCCATTACTGGCCCAGCCTCTGCATGCTGTATTGCATCTGCCCGGTACAAGGTGTAATGGGAAATAACACCGCGCAGTGCCGGGTGGGGCAACAGGTATAAGCGCTCCTGGGTGATAATACTGTCCGCTGGCTGGGTCATTTGCATAAGGCTTGTGCGCTAAGGCTTTTTGTGAAAAAGATTTTTAAGTGTACTCCACTTGATTGTGGCGTAAAAGTTCTTATCCTACAAATACAGCGTGTATGACAAAAGTCCATACTTCACACCGTCTTTTCTTATACAAACACGCGGGATACACACCCTACACTTCCCTAGCCATAAATGGGAAGAAAGCAAAGAGGTAATTATGTGGGAATATACAGATAAAGTCCAAGACTATTTCATGAACCCGCGCAACGCAGGCCCCATGCCAGATGCCAATGCTATTGGGGAAGTGGGTTCCCTTGCTTGTGGTGATGCCTTAAAACTATTCCTTAAAATATCTGCAGACGGCATTATTGAAAAAGCCAGCTTCCAAACCTTTGGCTGTGCCAGTGCCATTGCCTCCAGCTCTGCCCTTACAGAGCTGATAATTGGCAAAAAAGTGGAAGAAGCAGAAAAAATAACCAATAAAGATATTGCCGCCTATTTAGGTGGCCTGCCCCGCGAAAAAATGCACTGCTCCGTTATGGGAGAAGAAGCCCTTGTAGCGGCCATACGCAACTGGAAAGGTCTGCCCCCCTTAGAGCCACACGAAGAAGGCCATATTGTCTGCAAATGCTTTGGCGTGACAGATGAACAAATTAAAAAGGCCGTGCGGGAAAACAACCTTTCCACTGTGGAAGAAGTGACCCACTTCACCAAAGCAGGCGGTGCCTGCGGTGACTGCCGCGATAAGATACAAGAAATATTAGACAAAGAAAAAGGCACACCTTCCCTCCTAGAACTTAAGCCCGTGAAAAAAGGGTTAAGCAATTTGCAGCGTATGCAAAAAGTTATGGAAACTATTGAAGCGGATATTCGCCCCCGCCTTATGGCAGACGGCGGAGACATAGACCTTATAGATGTAGATGGCACCAAGGTTGTGGTTTCCCTGCGCGGGCGCTGTTCTTCCTGCCGCTCCAGCCAGCTTACCCTTAAAGGCCTTGTAGAAACCACACTGCGTGAACAGGTTGACCCAGCCATAAGCGTTGTGGAGGCTTAATATGGAACTTCAGCGTGTTAACACTATCCATGCGGATAACGTGATATACTTGGACAATAACGCCACCACCATGGTTGCCCCGGAAGTAGTGGACGCCATGCTGCCCTGCTTTACAGACCTTTACGGCAATGCCTCCAGCATGCACACTTTTGGCGGCCAAATGGGCACCCGCATAGCGCAGGCGCGTGCGCAGGTGGCGGCTCTTATTGGTGCCCAGCCAGAGGAAATTCTCTTCACCTCCTGCGGCACAGAAAGTGACAATTCCGCCATTCTTTCCGCAATAGAAAGCCAGCCGGAAAAACGCCATTTTATCACCACCCGTGTGGAGCATTCTGCCATTATAGCTATGGGTACATACCTTGAAAGCAAGGGCTATGAAGTAACCTGGCTTGGTGTAGACAGCCAGGGCCAGATTAATATGGAAGAATTAGAAGCCGCCATCCGTAAAGACACAGCCCTGGTCTCCATTATGCATGCCAATAACGAAACAGGCGTGTTATTCCCTATGGAGAAAATTGCCCGCCTTGTCAAAGAAAAAGGCTGTCTTTTCCACACAGATGCCGTGCAGTCTGTAGGTAAAATACCCATTGACCTTGCCACAACCCCAGTGGACTTCCTTTCCCTTTCCGGGCATAAACTCCACGCGCCCAAAGGCATTGGTGCCCTGTATATCCGCCGCGGCACCCGTTTTGTCCCCTTTATGCGGGGGGGCCACCAGGAACGCGGCCGCCGTGCAGGCACAGAAAATGTGCCCTATATTGTGGGGCTTGGCAAAGCCTGCGAAATGGCAAAAGCCAGCATAACAGAAGAAGCCCACGTTTCCCGCCTGCGCGATAAGTTGGAAAATGCCCTGCTTGCCCGCATACCCGACTCTATTGTCAATGGCGACCGCCAAAACCGCCTGCCCAATACCACAAGCATTGCCATACGCGCTGTTGAAGGCGAAGCCCTTTTGCTTATGCTGGACAGGCACGGTATATGCGCCAGTTCCGGCTCTGCCTGTACATCTGGCAGCTTGGAACCTTCCCACGTTTTGCGCGCTATGGGTGTGCCTTTCACTTACGCCCACGGCTCCCTGCGTTTCAGCCTTTCCCGCTACACAAAAGAAGCAGAAATAGATAGTGTTATAGAAGCTCTGCCGCCTATTGTAGAAAAACTGCGCGCTTTATCGCCTTTTGCGTAAGAGGTGAAGTGAGTTGGGGGAGGGGCTAAAACCCCTTTTGTGGACAAAAGGGGTTTTAGCCCCTCCCCCAAACCCCCTCCGCACCTTCCCTAAAAAACTTTAATGGGGTCAGTGGTGTTAAAAACTACCCTGTGGTGTTAAAAACTACCCTGCCGAGGAAAATTTGCGGGCTTGACCTGCCCTTGACATAATATCAGAACATAATATCATATCTCCATGAAAAAAAAGAACACTACAACGCTGGAAAGGCTTTTTGCCCGTCCAGTTTCAGGTTCCATTCGCTGGGCAGATATTGAAGCTCTGTTTCAGGAACTTGGAGCAGAAATAAGTGAGCGCGAAGGCTCACGCATCGCCGTAGTGTTATTTAACGAAGTGCGGGTTTTTCATCGCCCGCACCCAGAGCCAACTACGGATAAAGGTGCTGTTGCATCTATCCGCAAATGGTTAGAAAGCAATGGAGTAACACCATGAATAATATTATGGAATTTGAAGGTGGCTATAAAGCTGTTATCTGCTATGACCCTGCCATTGAAATGTTCCGTGGCGAGTTTGTTGGCCTTAATGGTGGTGCAGACTTTTACGCAACAGACCTAAATGGCTTAAAGCATGAAGGACGCCTTTCCTTAGATACCTTTCTTACAGTCTGCCGCGAGAAAAATATTGCCCCCAGAAAAAAAGAAGGGAAATTTGCTTTACGCCTGGAACCAGAAACATACCAAAAAGTTTCCCTTGCTGCCAAGGCAAAAGGGATAAGCATGAATACGTTTATTGAAGAGAATTTAAAGCAGAGCCTTGTGTAGAACAAGGATAATAAGGTTTATCCCCCCAGCCCCTACCCTTCTTCAGAAGGTGGCGGCATATAGCTTGGCTCTAAGTCTTCAAAAGCTGTATACTGCGGCAAATAGGCCAGCTCAATAATGCCTGTTGGGCCATTGCGGTGCTTGCCAATAATAATTTCTGCCAGATTATTCTTGGGAATATCCTTATTTTTGTTATACGCATCTTCTCTGTGGATAAACATAATAAGGTCAGCGTCCTGTTCAATAGCGCCAGATTCCCGAAGGTCAGAAAGTATTGGCCGCTTATCTGTGCGTTCTTCCAATTTTCTATTAAGCTGGGAAAGCGCCAGCACTGGCACCCGCATTTCTTTGGCAAGCGCCTTCAGGTTGCGCGAAATATCCGATATTTCCAATTCCCGCGAATCTGTGCGTAAAGAGCGCATAAGCTGCAAATAGTCCACCACCACAAGCGCCAGGCCATGTTCCGCCTTAAGCCTTCTGCAGCGCGCACGCAAAGCAAGTGGCGTAAGTTCCGCCGTGTCGTCAATAAAAATGGGGGCTGTGGAAAGGTCATTAGCCGCATGGGAAAGAGAAGCCCAGTCTTCATCCGTCACATGCCCTTTACGCACCTTGGAAAGGTCTACCCTTGCCCAGGCGCATAAAAGCCGCTCCATAAGGCTTTCTTTACTCATTTCCAGCGAAAAAATAGCCACAGGCGCATTGGCCGTTAAAGCCGCCCGCATAGCAATATTCAGCGCAAAAGCCGTTTTCCCCATAGAAGGGCGCGCGGCCAAAATAATAAGGTCTGCCGGCTGAAAACCCGCTGTTAGCTTATCAAGCTGCGTGTAGCCCGTTGTAAGGCCTGTAAGCGCACTCTTGTTGTTCATGCGTATGGTTATTTCATCACACACTTTATCCACAAGGCTTTTTGCGCTGGAAAATGTTTTGGAATTTGCCCGCTCTGATATAGCAAAAATGCGCTGCTCCGCATCATTCAACAATGTGGGTACATCTTGCGCCGCATCAAAGCTTTCGCTGATAAGCCCAGAACACGCATCAATAAGCGAACGCTGCATTGACTTATCGCGCACAATCTTTGCATAAAATGGCGCATTAGCCCCCGCCACCACCACATTGGAAAGCTCTGCCAAATACAGCGCCCCCCCCACAGCTTCCAAAAGACTGTGGTTGGAAAGCCAGTCAAATACCGTTACCTGATCAACTGGCGCGCCATGCGCGTATAAGTCCAAAAATGCGCCAAAAATATGCCTGTGCGCCGGGATGTAAAAATCCTCTTCCGTTATCTGGTCAATAACTTCATGCAAAAGGTCAGAGCGCAAAAACACCCCGCCCAGCACCGCCTGCTCCGCTTCCATACTGTGCGGCGGCACACGGCGCGTAAGGTCTTCCCGCGCACGGTCTGCTGAGTCCTGCATAAGCGTATTCTGCGATTTGCCAGATTTGCTGCTTGTCTTATTAGTTGCCATGCTTTCTGTATACACCAAGGATAGTCCACTTGTCTATACATTGGCAGAAGGCGTAACGTGAGGGGG
>CAZPTC010000109.1:0-7624 GCA_964589455.1 uncultured Desulfovibrionaceae bacterium
TCATTTTTTTAAGTTTACGCCCTTGTCCTGTGCGGCAACGGGATGCGAAGAATACGACTAACCAAGGGGGTCTGGGGGGGATTATCCCCCCCAGTGGTGGGGTCTGGGGAGGCAAAGCCTCCCCAGCCAGCCACTACCCTTTCCTTTCCATAGCCAGGGACGTATATGAGAGCAAAGATTCTGTTAGAGCAAGCATTAAAAGCCGTTGTGCAGGGCATGGGCCTTGCATGGCCTGCCAAAGCCCAGATAGAGCCGCCTAAAGATGCCGCCCACGGGGATATGGCCACAAATTTAGCCCTGCTATTGAATAAAGAAGCAGGTATGCCCCCACGGGACTTAGCAGGAAAAATAGCGGAAAATCTGCGGGATACATTGAAAAAACAAGGCGTTGTGCTGCAAACAGAAGTGGCAGGCCCAGGCTTTGTCAACATCACGTTTGCGCCTTCTTTTTGGCAAGCGCAGGTGGGGCTTGTAGAAGAGCAAGGGGACAATTTTGGCAAGGTAGATATTGGGCACGCACAAAAGGTGCAGGTAGAATTTGTTTCTGCAAACCCCACAGGCCCTTTGCATATTGGCCACGGCAGAGGCGCAGCCGTAGGGGATTCTCTTGCGCGTTTGCTGGCTTTTTCTGGGTATGATGTAAGCACAGAGTATTATATTAACGACGCTGGCCTGCAAATGCGTCTGCTTGGGCTTTCTATTTACCTGCGTATGCGCGAACTGGCAGGCCTGCATGTAGACTGGCCAGAAAGCTGGTATAAAGGCGAATATATTATAGATATTGCCAAAGAAATGGTGGCAAAAAACCCCAACTGGCAGGCAATACCAGAAGCAGACATGCAAAATGCCTGCTACGAGTATGGAAAAGATGTTATTTCGCAAGGTATTATAGAAGATCTGGATATTTTCAGGGTACACCATGATAAATGGTTTTCTGAAAAAAGTCTGGTAGATGCCGGTAAGGTAGAAGCTGTTCTGGAAGATTTGGAAAAGCGGGGTCTTGCGTATCATAAAGACGGCGCGCTGTGGTTTTCCACCATGCCCTATGGGGATGACAAAGACCGTGTGTTGCGCAAAAGCGATGGTACTCTTACCTACTTGGCTTCAGACATTGCCTACCATGCAGATAAATACGCGCGCGGCCTGGATATTTGCATAGATATTTGGGGTGCAGACCACCACGGCTATATCAAGCGTATGGAAGCAGGCATACAGGCCATAGGGTACAACCCTGCCACAAACTTTGGGGTTTTGCTTATCCAGCTTGTCAATTTATTGCGCAATGGGCAGCCTGTGGCTATGTCTACCCGCTCCGGGGAATTTGTTACGCTAAAAGAAGTGCTGGATGAAGTGGGCACAGACGCGGCGCGTTTTCTTTTCCTTTCCCGCAAGAGCGACAGCCCGCTGGATTTTGACTTAGAGCTTGCCAAGCAGCGCAATTTAGATAACCCCGTGTATTATGTGCAGTACGCCCATGCCCGTATTGCGGCGCTTTTACGCCGCGCAGAAGAACGTGGTATACAATTACCTGTAACGCATGACGCAAAGGCTTTAGCGTGCTTAAATGCCCCGCAGGAGCTGGCGCTTTTAAGGGCAATGGACAGTTTTGAAGATGTGGTGGCAGAATCTGCCGTGGCACGCGCTCCCCACTCCATAAGCCATTATCTTATGGACATTGCCGGGCAGGTACACAGCTACTACGCCGCCACGCCCATACTCACGCCAGAAATAACAGCAGAAAGTCTGGCACGTCTGGCGCTTTTGCGGGCTGTGGGTCAAACCATACACAATGCGTTAGGTCTTCTGGGTGTGTATGCCCCAGAATCCATGTGAGTAAACATGGCAG
This sequence comes from uncultured Desulfovibrionaceae bacterium, assembly GCA_964589455.1. Classification (GTDB taxonomy): domain Bacteria; phylum Desulfobacterota; class Desulfovibrionia; order Desulfovibrionales; family Desulfovibrionaceae; genus CAZPTC01. The sequence goes on from CAZPTC010000109.1 coordinate 1,847, forward strand.
CATTAGACATTTACAAAGGGGATAACCTGCCTGTTTTACGCAACATGCCTGCTGCCTCTGTACAGCTTTTGTATATAGACCCGCCCTTTAACACAGGTAAAAAACAGGCCCGCACCCGCATAAAAGCTGTGCAGGATGACGGGGGAGACAGAAAGGGCTATTCGGGCAAATCGTACCGCACAGTCAAACTGGATAGCCTTGGTTATGCAGACAGTTTTAAAGATTTTGAAGGGTTTATCCGCCCGCGCTTAGAAGAAGCGCACCGCATTTTGGATGCTGCGGGTTCCCTTTTTTTCCATATAGATTACAGAGAAGCGCATTACTGCAAAATTATGTTAGATGAAATTTTTGGCAGGGCAAGCTTTATTAACGAAATAATATGGGCATACGATTACGGCGCGCGGGCTGTAAGCCGCTGGTCACCCAAGCATGACACCATTTTTTGGTACGCCAAAAACCCAGATGCCTACACCTTTAATTTTGAAGAAATTGACCGCATCCCCTATATGGCCCCGGAACTTGTGGGCGCAGAAAAAGCCGCACGGGGGAAAACCCCCACAGATGTGTGGTGGCATACCATTGTGGCCACCAACAGCCGGGAAAAAACCGGCTATGCCACCCAAAAGCCCTTAGGTATTTTAGAACGCATTGTGCGTGTACACAGTAAACCGGGCGACATGCTGGGCGATTTTTTTGCAGGTTCCGGCTCTTTTGGAGAAGCTGCCATACGCCAGGGCAGGCAATGCTTTCTTGTAGACAATAACCCAGAAGCGTGGGAAGTTATGGAAAAACGTTTTGCTTCAACCCCTGTAACCTGGCACACTGTAACCCCATAATTGGCGTTGTTAAAAATTTGATGCATAGTTGAAGGATACCTTATGCCTGGTGCTGTATACAGAAAAAAGCCTGATGAAACCCGCCACCCTGCTCAGGGGGCGGAAAAAAACCCAAAGCAGGCTGGTGCTGTGTCTAAAAATGCAGCCCCTGCCTCTGAACCTATACCTGCCCCTACAGGGTACGCAGGTGGAGCAAAACTGACAGGCCATACTGGCTATGCAGGCCAGACAGGGCAAGCCTCTGGGGCTGGCGCAAACAGCCACGCTATCGGGGGAAATTCCAGATCTGCTGGCGAGGCAATTCTCGGTGCAGGTGGTGTAGCTGGCGCGTCTGCTGTAGCGGGGAGCCACTCGGCTGGTACTGTTTCGGGTAATGGCGTGGGTCTTTCTCTGGAACATGCCCAACAAGCTACTACACGCAAAACATCATTTGCTTCCAGCGGCAGACCCAGTGGGGCTGTCACCTCAGGGGCGGCACCCATCAGGGGCTGGCATATTATGTTAAGCCCTTCCCTTGTGCTTATGCTTTCCATTTTATTGCTTATTACCCTTACGCTTTTTTTTGTGTTTGGGCTTGTGGTGGGGCGCGGCTCTATACCAGCGCCAAGCCCTGTACCTCTGGAGCGTTATATGCCAGAAGGACTGGGCGCAGCAGAAGGCGAGGGCCAGCCAGAGCGTATTCTCCCAGAAGAAGATTTGCGCTTTATGGCTAACTTGAAAGAACCCGGTACAACATCTGCTTTGCCCTTGGCCCCTGGCCAAACAGCCGGGCAAACTCATGCCCAGGCAGGGGGAAAACCCAGCCAGCCCGGCCAAGCAGGGCAAACTGCCCCTACAGGACAAACCGGCCAAACAGTGCCAGCAGGCCAGCAAGTTACCCCTAAGCCTGCGGCTAACCCGGATCAGTTATACGACTTTGTTTTGCGTGTGGCGGCCTTTAAATCTTCTGACCAGGCAGATGCCTTGCGTGAAAAGCTGGAAGGTGCAGGCCTGCGCACAAAAATGGTAACAGAAAAAGCAGACAAAGGTACGTGGTACTTTGTGCAAGTATTGGCGCGCGGTAATGAAGCACGGCTGCAAGAAATACGGGATATCCTGCCCAAATATGGGGTTAAAGACTCCATCCTCTCTTCCAAAACACCTGTGAAAAACTAATGGATAAAGATATAATCCGCACATATTTGTGTGGGCTGGCTATGGGCGCAGCAGATATTGTGCCCGGTGTATCCGGTGGCACTATTGCTTTTATTATGGGCATTTATGAGCGTTTGCTGGACGCTATTAAATCTGCGGATATGGCGTTTTTTAAACTTTTTTTTACCGGGCACTTTAAGCAGGCTTTGGCAAAGGTGCCGTGGGTATTTCTTATTCCCCTGCTGCTTGGTATACTTACTTCTATTTTTAGTCTTGCCCGCCTTTTACTGTATTTTTTGGAATATTACCCCGCGCCCCTGTGGGCCTTTTTTTCCGGCCTCATTTTAGCTTCTGTTGTTATGCTTATGCGGGAAGTACCCAATAAAAACGTGTACGGTATTATAGCCATGCTAATTGGGGCAATATGTGCGCTTTTGCTTACTGGCCAGCCACCCGCAACTGCAAGCACTACCCCCAGCGCTCCTGTGCTGTTTATTTCTGGCTTTATAGCCATTTGCGCCATGATTCTGCCGGGTATTTCCGGGGCATTTGTGCTTGTGCTGCTTGGGCAATACCCTGTTTTACTTGCGGCAGTGCGGGACTTTAATATCCCTCTGCTTTTGGTATTTGCCTTAGGCTGTATTTTTGGCCTCATGCTTGCCAGCCGCGTATTATGTGCGTGTTTAAAGCGCTTCCACTCCCAAACTTTGCTTTTCCTTATTGGCCTTATGGCGGGCAGTTTGCCGGGTATCTGGCCCTGGAAAAACCCCACTACTTTAGACCCTATTTTGCCCTCTCTGGATATGATGCTTGCTGTGGCACTTGCCACGGCAATACTAGGCTTTTTGCTGCCCCTTGTGCTGGAAAAAATTGCAAAAAAATGAATGTTCTCAGCATTCTTATTCCATACTCCTCTATTGCCAGAAGTTAATAATACAGCCAAGGCCCTTATGGTAGATATTTACCATTGATAAGTCTGCCCGTTGTGTTTTTTAAAAGCCGCCGCAAGCGCGGCTTTTTTGTTTTAAAGCGCACAGGGAAGTACGCATAAAAAAGGCATAATACACGCGGGCTTAATGCCATAAAAGCATTTTCGTGTAAGGTTTACTTTACTTGCATGGAGAGAAATTATTTTTTCTTCATGCAGCAAGTTTTTATGTGAAAAATGTAGCATTTAAAATTAGAAGTTGTAAATTATTGCGAAATAATACAGGCAATACATTATAACATAGTAATATAAAACAAATACCTGTCTTGCAACTTATACCATGCCCAGCTATTATCTGCCACGGTTTCAAGCCTTGGCATGAAAAGCTTGTGCATACCTGTATTCTCACACATGTCACTACGTATAACCTATTGTTCTATAAGTATAATTAAAGGGCAATTTTTGCGCTCCCTTCGCTATGATCTTTGCTAGTGAAAAAAGCAACTTGGCGATCCATCTGCATAGCCAATTTTGGCAGTACATGCACCATGGAACATAGCTCACAGTCTGTATGCGACCTACCATACTTACCTGGGCAGAAAAGACAGTGCGTATACAAGAAACTTTTCTCATAAGGAAAAGCTTTAGCGACATGGCGTGTGAGGCATGCCCCCCATTGGGTAATGCCTGTAGACACAAGGAGGTCTGGTGAACAAAACATAATGGCTGCGGCGTTTTTCGACCTTTTTTGGTTCAACATGAACGCGTATGTGGAGAAATTATGCAACAATTAGGTTTGGCTCCCTTCCCTTTTGAGTTTATTATTTCTTTAATGTGGGCTGCTCTTTTTCTGCTTATTGGGGTTGCTATCCGTGGTATGATACCTTTCTGCCGTAAGTACCTTATCCCTGCATGTATGGTGGGTGGTATTTTTGCCTTTTTATTTATGAACCTTGTCCCACTGGATGCACTTGGCTTTATGGCCCCCAGTGGCAAGGACATGGAAGTGCTTGTGTACCACATGTTTAACCTTTCCTTTGTGTGCTTTGGCCTTTCGGGCTTTGGATCCGGCGGGGCTGGCACACCAAAAAACATTATTAAGGGCGCGTTTTGGATGGGTATGGCAGCGGGCGTTTGCAGCAGCCTGCAAGTGCTTTCTGGTATAGGCATTATTATGGGCTATAACATGCTGCTTGGCACAAACCTTTTTGAATCTGCAGCGTATTTGGCAAACCAAGGGTTTGCAGCCGGCCCCGGGGCTGCAATGGCAGCAGGTGCAGTATTTGAGCAGGCAGGCAGAACAGGTATGATGAGCCTTGGCCTTGCTTTTGCAGCTATGGGCTATGTATTTTCTATTATTGTGGGGGTACCTGCTGCAAACTTTGTATTACGCCGCTTAGGCCGTATACAGGCGGGTCAGGTGCCAGAAGACGAGCAATACGGCATTTACAAGCACGGGCAAGAGCCAGAAGCGGGTAAACTGCGCTTTATGTCTTCCAATGTAGACTCTATGACCTACCAGGCTTGTCTTATTCTGCTTACCTACGGCCTTGCGTACATGGTAGTTATGCTTATCCGCGCAACGGGTATTATTGGCCCTCAAGGCATGGGTATTCTTTGGAGCTTATTCTCTTTCCTCTTCTGCCTGCCAGTTGGCATGATTGTTCGCTCTGTGCTTAACCGCACTTCTGCCGGGCATTTGTTCGATATGGGCTGCCATACACGCCTTTTGAATATTTTGGTAGACCTTATGGCTCTTGCAGCTCTGGCTGGTATTACCATACATGTACTGCGCGAATGGTGGGTGGCTATGGTCATTCTTTCTATTGGCATCTCCATTGTCACCGCGGTGTTTTACTGGTGGGTGTGCCGCAAGCTTACCCATTTTGCGGGCGAGCGTTTCCTTGCGCTCTTAGGTACTGGTACTGGCACAGTTACTTCTGGCCTTGTGCTTGTGCGTATGCTGGACCCCACGTTCCAAAGCCCCGTACCACTGGAAATTGGCCTTTGCGCCATACCCATGCTTATTGTAAGCCTGCCGCTTATGCCCATAACCATGCCCCTTACTTTTGCGCAGGTGTTTGGCACGGGCCCCTTATGGCACTACGCCGCTGCCGCTGCCGGCATGGGTCTTTTATTCTTTATTCTCCTCAAGCTGCCTATCTGGCGACTGACAGATAAGGTTGCCAAGTTCTAAGCACATGCTGCTATAAAAAAACAAAGTCCTTGGTAGTATTACCAGGGACTTTGTTTTTAATATGCATACAAACAAAAAACCGTCAGGGGAAAATCATAGTTCTGTTTTTATTCTTCCTGGTATTTTTCGTAAATACCTTTAATAGTTGACTCAATAGAAAGAAAAGCCTCCACAACATCTGGGTCAAAATGGGAACCCGCATCTTTTTTCAGTGTTTCCACAGCGTCTTCCCATTTCCAGGCCACTTTATAGCAGCGGTTAGAGGTAAGGGCATCAAACACATCTGCCACTGCCACAATGCGGGCTTCTAAAGGAATATTTTTTCCTGCAAGAATAGGGATGGCAGAAGAACCAGTATACCCTTTGCCATTCCACTTTTGGTGGTGGTGGGCTGCAATAGCACGGGCCATATTATCTATGGTATCTGTTGTATTTTCAAATAAAAAGGCACCTCTTGCAGAATGTTGCTGCATAATAGCAAATTCTTCTGGGGTAAGTTTGCCTGGTTTCTTTAAAATTTCATTCGGGATAGCCACCTTCCCTAAGTCATGCAGCATAGCGGCAAGGCGTATCTGGCTTTTATTAAAGCGTATCACGTCAATATTTTCATGGTTTTTTTCTGCAAGAGTATGGTAAAGCTCTGCGGCTATAGAACCCACGCGCTCCACATGGGGTGCGGTTTC
>CAZPTC010000110.1:0-7607 GCA_964589455.1 uncultured Desulfovibrionaceae bacterium
TGTGAGGCAACGGTACCATTCGCGCAATACCACAATGCGGTAAACATCTACCTTGCCGCGCTCCAGCCAGTAGGCGGGGTCTGGGATATGCTCCAAGGGCAGGTATATCCAGGCACTGGCAAAGGCCTGCCAGAAAAAAAGAAACACCATGAGCAGCAGAGCAAGCCATGCATAGCGGTGTGGGGTGAAAGGGATGCTGGTGTTTTTAGAATCGTATTCGTGCCGGAGGGCGTAAAGCTCTTCTCTGGCAATAATTTCATACAACGGGGGCACAAAAAAACGGGTATTTTCACCAGCACCTGTAACCAAATAGGGTACACCCCTGGCTTCCAGGGCAAGGCGCCATAATTCCAGTACCTGGGTGCCGGGGTTGGGCAAGGTTCGCCCACGGTTTTCTGTGTGGTGAAAAAACTTACGCCTGTCATCCACTACACGCCAGAAAAAAGAAATAGCGGCAGGCCTGCGCCACATGGGTACATGGGGCGCATGGGCTGTATGGGCATGGGCTGACCGTCTGGGTATGTGGCGGGGGTACATGGCGTTTTTTTTAAAAAAAGCAAAAAGAATTTGCCAGCGGCAAACCCTTTTTGCTTGAGATTTGGTTGTTTTTCCCGAAAAAAGGGGAAGCGCAGCCTAGCCTTGGTGCTTGACGGTGGGCTTTTGGATAGCGCCAGAACGCAGGCAGCGGGTGCAAATATTGATAGTGCGCACCTGGCCATTTTCCAGCTCTTGGCGCACGCTTTGCAGGTTGGGGTTAAAACGACGCTTGGTCTTGATATTGGAGTGGCTGACTAAATTGCCAACTTGCGCTTTTTTGCCGCAAACTTCGCATTGCTTGCCCATGTGTATTCTCCCATGCCCGTGAGGGCGTATAATTTTCGCGTAAGAAGAAGTTTTGTACCCCTGCTTGCAAAAAAAAGCAAGGGAAAAAATACACGTTTTTCTTTTCTGCCATATTACTCTTGCTGAATGCCACAGGGAAGCTTCTGGCATCCTGGGTAGTGAGGGAAGGAAGCAGAATATACCCATGCATAAAAATACCTTTAACACTGCGATGATAAAAAAGCGACGAAAAAAATAACTCTCTTTAATTATAACGGGGCCTTAGGGACTTGTCACGCTTTTTTAAGCGCCTGCCGGGGCTATACGCCGCAAAGCAAAGCAGGAACAAGAGGCGTACCAGTACCCGAACCTACCGTACTCCTTTTTTGCGCCTGCCTTGGGCTTGCCCTAGTATTCCTCTTGTGCTTGCGGAAAATATAGCCTAAAACATGCCCATGACTTCCCGTTTGAGGGTTGGTCTGTTCTTTGGTGTGTACAAAAAAGTTAAGGCCGTGATGAACCAAAAATATCCTGCAAACTTCCCATGCTGGAATACCCGGCAATGGTGTTGGAAATGCCGCTTTTTGTGGCTGTAAGCAGGCTTTGCCCAAGGCTGCCGGCGGTTTTCTTTTTCCAGGCGCTTTCAGCAAGTAAGCTTTGCGCATTATAGCGGTGTTCCTGTACTTTTTCATCTGTCAGCCAGCCGCTTAATGCCCGCTGCCAGGCATTATCCCCAACAGCGCCAGCGTAGCTTGCCGCTGTGCCTGTAAGTAAATCGTTGGCACTGCCAGAATTTGCCTCTACCCCACTGGCAGCAAGAAGGGCCTGCTTTTCACCCTGTGCAGTTTTGTAGCGTGCTGTAAGGGCGCTTTTTTCTGCATCTATTTTGGCTTTTTCAGCTTCTCCCTTCTGCCTTTCTATAAGGGCCTGCCTTTGTATAAGCGCTGCCTGCTGCGCTGCTGTTTCTGCCGCAAAAAGCTGGCTTTTACGCGCGTTTTCTGCCTGGGTAAAGCTGCTTACTGCAGAAAGCCCGCCAAGGGTAAGGCCAATAAGTGTGGCTGCGCCCATTGTTATGCTCCTTTTTTGTGTGAAGTTTTTTTGCCCAAACGCTTTTTGCGCTCTTGGGCCATGCGGTTAATAAGCGGTTGCTGACGATAAAACTCTTCCAGTTCCGCCTTATAGGCAAAAACCATACCGCCTGATTTGCGGATTGGGTACCCAACACTTAAAATAGTGTGCCTTGTGACACCCAAAAAATGCTCAATTGCAGGCCATGTGCGCAGGGTTTCGCCAATAAGGCGTGCAGGCAGCGCCTCAAACGAGGCATTTTCTGGCATATACCGTGTTTGTGTTTCCATAGACTGCTCCTTTTATTTGCGTTCGTAAAAACTATTAGCATAAGCAAATATAAAAGCCATTATTTTTTGCGTTTGCTTATTTCAAGTGTGCTATACCGGAGGGTACCACTGTGGGAATGGAAGAAGATGTACGCCATATTCTTGAAAAAATACTGGAACAAAATGCAGGGAATAAAAAAGCCGCTGCCAAAGCGCTTGGGGTAAACCCTATGACATTTTGGGGTTGGATGGAAGGCACGCGTAATCCCAGCCATATTCTATTCAAAGCTTTGGATGCGGCTGGTGCGCGCCTTCTTGCCCCCTGGGACAACCATGAGGCGCAAATGGAGCAGAAAGAAAAGCAGGGAGCTGGCCCTTACGTTAACCAGCAGGAGCTTATTGCGCGTGTAGACCAATTGGAACAGGAACTAGCAGAAGCAAAAGAAAAAGCCCGAACCTGGGAAAATATGTTCAGGGGCGCTATTGAAATGTCCCGGGCAATGGCTGGCACACAAGGGCTGCGGGGTACAACCGAGGGACTGGAAAAAATGGCCTCGTCTATGGGAAAATAATCACAAATACGATATTTGCGCCGCGAGTTTTGCTTTCTTGCCGGAATATCACAGGAAACAAACTCTAAAAGAATACGCAAGTGCAAAAAAAAATAATAGTATAGTACATTGGCCAAAAAAAGAAGCACTGGCGACTGTTTTTTGGGGCAGAAAACATTGTGGGACAAAGCTGCGCATATTTTTTTGCGTTATTTTTTTTGCAAAAAAAACGTGCCAATCTATTTATTATGACTACGCCTGCCATGTGCAGGCTTTTTTTGCAGTCTGCATAAGCCTGAGTGGCCATGTGCAGCGGAAAAAAGCCCGCTTAAAATGCCCGCGCCAATGTATAGGCGCTTGCAAAAGCAAAGTGCAAATTGTACCCGCCCAGTATGCCGGTTATATCCAGCATTTCTCCGCAGAAGTACAGGCCCTTTGTCTTTGTGCTCTGCATAGTGGCAGGGTCTACATCCTTTGTGGCAATGCCCCCGGCAGCGGCTTCTGCACGCACCATACCTTCTGTGCGGTTGGGGTAAAGCGTACATGCATGCACAGCTTCTGCTAAAGCAAGGCGATCCTTTTTGCCAAGTTCTGCCACCTTTTTTTCTGCTATAAGCGGAAAAGGCGTAAGCAATGCCGCTGCTACACGTTCTGGCATAAGGCGCTTAAACAAATTTTTGACCAAAAGCTTGCCATTTTCCGGTTTGTGCATGGTTTCTTCCAAAAAACTTGCGCTTGCTTTGCCCCCAGCTTTTTTTGCGGCATGGTCTTCTGGCAGAAAATCTACCACAAGCGCTTGGCCCTTACGCCAAAAACAGGATGCCACAAGCGCGGCAGGCCCGCTTATGCCTTTATGGGTGAATAAAAGGGAGCGCACAACTGGCAGGCAAGGATTATTTACCCCCTCTATATGGATAGAAACAGGCAGATTAATGCCCTCCAAACCCAAAAATACCGAACCTTCCGGCAAAACAAGCGGGCAAAGCACAGGCCGTACAGGTACAAGGCTGTGTCCCCATTGTCCTGCAAGGCGCATACCTGTATCATCTGCCCCACTGGCAGGCCATGCAGGGCTGCCTGTGGCCAGACAAAGGCGCTGTGCGGCAAGTGTTTGCCCGCCAACACGCATGGTAAATGGGCCTTGCTTTGCGCCTTGCGTACAGGCCACGTCTTCTACCGGGGTACCGGCAAATACACGAGCCCCGTTTTCTTTGGCTTTTGCCAGCATATATTCCACAAAAACACGCGCGGGCTTAAGGCCAAAGACTTGCCCATACGCCCGTTCTTCCCACGGGATGCCGCATTCTTCCAACAATGCCAGTACATTTTGGGGAGGAAATCTGCGTAAAACAGGCGCGCAAAATTCTGGCTGTTCCCCTACATAAAATTCTGGCCCCATAGAAAAATTGGTGAAATTGCCCATGCCCCCGCCAGCAAGACTAAGCTTTTTGCCGGGTATGCCTTTATCTACAAGCGCCACAGAAACGCCCTTTTGCGCAAGCAAGGTGGCGGCATACAGGCCTGCTGCGCCAGCGCCCAGAATAAGGGCATCAAAAAGCAAAGGCTGCGTTGCCATTAGCCGTAAATACTCCGCATGGTGGACATGAGGGCAGCAAGGCGATGCTCCCACGTGTGGCAAGAAAGCACACGCGCTCTGCCTGCCTGGATAAAGGCCTCCCGCTCTTTGGGGAATTTGCTAAAACGGGTGATTAAATCCGGTATTTCTGCCGGGTTTGTGTAGGTGGCCATTTCTTCCGGCTCAAAAAGTTCTGGCATTTGCGCACGGGCATCTGTAAGCAAAAAGGCCCCGGCTGCGGGTACATCAAATACCCTTTGGTTAACAGCGCCCTTCATTTGCATACTGGTGGCGTTAAAATTGATGGCAGAATGCGGGTAAAAGCGCGGCAGCTCGTCATAATACGCAAGGGGCGCAAGCCAGCGGAAAGGGCGGCTTTCTTTGCGCAGGGCCACATGCCAGCCTTCATCGCCCACTATAAGAGGCATGGCCCCTTCTTGCAGCGCGCCTTGCATCATGCCTTGCACACACTGCAAACGGTACAGGCGCGTGGACTCCCAGGTGAGCAGGGTTTCAAAAGCCAAGCGGCTTTCTGTTGTGGTGAGCGAAGCATACAACGGCCCGCCCACAGGGTGTTTTTCTAAAAAAACGGGCATACTGGTTTCTGGGCTTTGTGCAAAATCTCGCGCCAGCTCTTTGTAATGCAAAAGCAAGGGCTTGGCAAAGCGCCCTTTTTTCATTCTTTGCCCTACTTTGTAGTACATAGAATTGCCCACAAAAGAAACAGGGGCTGCCCATTCCTGGGGAACCGCCGTTTTTTGGGGTTTAAAGCGGGTGGGGGCAGTGCCAAGTGGTAAATGCCATACATGGGGAAAGCCCTGGGCTTTTAAAGGCGCAATATTATCTTTATCCCATGTAAAAATACAGACCCACGGGCTTGCCAAGCCTTGGTACAAATGCAGCACAAGGTGCGGGTTATCTACAAACCAGGAGGCAAGGGGGAGTTCTAATTTTTCCAATAAATTGGTGAGAATACCCTCTTTATCTACCCCTAAATGGTTTAAGGTAAGCACCATATCCGGCTCAAATTCCAATACTTCCTTCAGCAAGGTTTCCACAAAGTCTGTGCTTGCCATTTCATCGTCCCGCAGGGAAAGAAGGCGGGTATTTATGCCAAGCCTGTCTGCGGCTTCTGCTACTTCTCCAATAAGAAAATACCGGCTGGTGATAAGCAAAATGCGCGGGGTTTTGCCTGCAAAACGCTTTTTGCGGGCTTTGCCCCAAAAATCAAATTTGGCACTGGCTTTGGCATGGTCGCGTAAAAATTGGTAATACGCAGGGGCAATACGCGCGTAAAATGGGTGCGCAAGCGGCAAAAAGGGCATTCCACCCTGGGCCATTTGCCACTGGGTTAAACGCCCTAAGGCCATCTGGGCGTTTTCTTCTTCAATACGCAGATACGGCAACGCGGCCTTCGCATGCTCTGGATTCTCTGCCTGGGCAGTACCCTCTGCATTCTCTACAAACTGGGCGTTCTCTAGATGACCAGGCATAGCGCAGGCAAGCATGTGCCTTAAATCTGTCTCTTTATCCACAACTGCGAAGGCAAAGCCATGCTTGGCCGAAAGTTCTTCCAATGCCTTAAGCGCGTAGCCAAGGCCAGAGCCCAAAAGTACGGGTAATGCCCGCAGTTTTTCGCCCGTATTAGCGGCTTCATCTAAGGCTTTATATAAAGGGGCAAGCACAGCCAATTCCCGCTCTGCACCGGCAGGGCCAAGCATACGGATGGCAGTGCCGTCTTCGCGGCGGCCTTCTACATCAATACACAGGCCTTCTGCTGTATAGATAAGCTGGAATTTTTCCATGCGCATTTCTCCTTGCCATTGGATTGCCCAAAACTGGCCTGCATGTTCTGCCCTTTTATCTGTCTTTTTTGGCTCTTATCTGGCTTTTATCTGGCTCTAACTTGGCTCTAACCTGGCTTTTATCTGGTTACGTATATGGCGGTTCGTTCCGCGCTTACCAGAGCATAGGCTTTTATACCAAGGCCTTCGCCTGTAAAGCCCATGCCTTCTTCTGTTGTGGCCTTCAGGGCAACGCGGTGCTTTTCTAAACCCATAAGGCGGGCCACATTGTGGGCTATTTGCACGGCAAAAGGCGCTATTTTGGGCTTTTGCGCCACAAGCGTTATATCTACATGCTGGATAACAAGGCCTTTGCGTTGCGCTTCATCCATGACATCTGCCAGCATAAGGCCAGAGTCCATGCCTTCAAATTTTGCGTTGGTATCCGGGAAGCGCTGGCCTATATCCCCTGTGTCCGGCTGCTGCGCTGTGCCTAAAAGACCCAGTATGGCGTCCATAACGGCGTGTATAAGCACGTCCCCATCAGAATGGGCATGTATGGTCACATCTGTATGAGGCAGCTTTATACCGCCAAGCACAAGGGCGCGTGGCCCACCGTATTTATGCACATCGTACCCGAAGCCGCTTATATGCTCGCGCGGGGCTTTTTCTTCCAGCAAAGCTAAATCCTCCGGCTGGGTTATTTTGGGGTTTGCATACCCAGTGCGCCACACAGCACAGGCAAGGCCCAGGCGTTCTACAAGCGCTATGTCATCTGTGCCTGTAAAGCCCGCTTCCTGTGCTGCCTTATGGGCGTTTAATAACACGGAAAACTTAAAAATCTGGGGGGTTTGTACGGTAACAAGCTGTTCACGCGGCAATGTGCCTGTTATAATGCCCTGTTCTGCTACCTGCTTCACAGTATCCGTCATACTTGCGGCTGGGCACAGGCCCTATACGCCCTTTTTTTCAGCCATGCCTGCTGTTTCTGCTACTGCATCAAGATTCAGGCACAAAAATTCTTCCCGCAGTTCTGCTATAAGCTTTGCGGGGACAAAGGGCCGCGCGCCATCATGCACCATGACAAGGGCGTCTTGCCCTGCTGGCAAATTTTGCACACGCACAAGGCCATTATACACAGACTGTTGCCGGGTTGCGCCGCCTTCTGCCAGATAGATGGGCAGACCTACATTGTCCATGCGGCAAAGCTGGGGCAGCATGGCTTCTATTTGCGCAAATTCCGGGCCATCTGCTTTTGGCGGAAGTACCAGCACAATGCCTGCAACTGGGGCTACCCTTGCGAAGGTGCGGCAACTGTGCCACCATAAAGGGCGGCCTTGCCAAGTAAGAAACTGTTTGGGCACATTGTGTGTGGCACTTGTAAGGCGGCTGCCTTTACCTGCTGCCACAATAAGAGCATACGTGGGGATTGTGTTGTCCATAGTATTTTTTTCAGGAGCCAGGCTATAAGCCGGGTTCTGTTCGTCCTTGCGGACGTGGCTGTCATTTCTCTAGGTGTACAGTTACCTGCACACTC
>CAZPTC010000111.1:0-7595 GCA_964589455.1 uncultured Desulfovibrionaceae bacterium
CACTAAAAACAAAAAAAACGTAGGGATAACACCCGAAGTTTTTGGTAGGTGAGTGGGAAAAAAATTTGGGGATGGGGGAGAACTTTTTTGTGGAAAAAAAAGTTCTCCCCCTTCCCCAAACCCCTTCCCCCTCTCCAAAAAAACTTTTTATTTATGGAGCTTAAAGTGTTGTATGCCTATTTAGGGAAAACATCCTAGCGCATAGTAGCTACATACTCTTCCCTAAAATACACGCCACCGCTTCCCGCAAGCCAGTCACAAAAAAAAGCCTGCCTTCTGCAAAAGCGGCCCCATATTGCGCAAAAGCTGCTTCTTTTTCTTTTGCCCCATAGCCGGTTTCAAGCAAAATAGCCTTGCAGCCAGCAGCCAGCCCTGCACCAGCATCTATAGCTTTATCCCCCACCATCCAGGAGTTGCTAAGGTCTAAGGCAAACTTCTTAGCGGCTTTGTGCAAAAAGTAGGGGGAAGGCTTGCGGCATTCACATACAGCATCTGGCGCATGGGGGCAAAAATACAGGGCATCCAGCCTGTCTTCCCCAAGCTCCTCTTGTATATGCATGTGCAAAATTTCTACATCTTCCGTGCTGTAATAGCCCCGCCCAATGCCAGACTGGTTGCTCACGCATATTCTGGCATACCCGGCCTTACGCAAAACAGCCAGCGCCTCTTTGGCATACGGCAGCCACTCCCAGTCTTCCACGCGGTATAAATACGCTTTTTCTACATTCAGCGTGCCATCTCTGTCAAAAAAAACGGCAGGTTTCATGCGTCTTCCCCTTTATGCAGCAGGGCCCGGCACCACAAAACCACGCTCAATAAGACGGGTCAGGTACCAGTTTGCGTCAGAAAGTAAAAGCGCTAAAGCCCCAGGTACACCTGTGACAAGAAGCTCATCTTCTTCCTGCATAGGGTAACTTTCTTGCCCGTCTACAGTTAAATGCGGGGCAGACTGGTTGGTGTCGCGGCTCGCTTTAATGCGAAATTCACTGGAAGCTGGCAAAACAAAAGGCGCTAGTGCCCCCGCAAATGGGCTTATGGGAGTAAGAATTTGCGCTTCTAAAGAAGGAAAAACAAGCGGTCCGCCAGCAGAAACCGCGTACGCTGTGGTGCCTAAAGGGGCAGAAACCATAATGCCATCGCACTTTAAATGCGTCATAAACACCTGGTTAATAAAAATATCCAAAGTCACAGCACGGGCAATGGCACCACGCGCCAGCACCACATCATTTATGGCTACACCACTGGCAAACACGGTATTATTGCGCATAAGCGCCCAGGAAAGCGCCATATACGGCTGTACCCTGTAATGGTTACCCGCCATAACCCTTTCTAATGCCTGCTCCCAGTCAGAAGGGGCAATTTCTGTCAAAAAGCCCACTTTACCTAAATTAATGCCAAGCAAAGGTATTTGTTTTCCGCATAAAGCACGCGCCACACTCAGCATAGTGCCATCCCCCCCCAACACAAGTGCTAAAGGCCTGGGGGAAAGTGGGCATTGCGCTAAGTCCTGCTCTGTTGCACGCGGCGAAAAACACTGGCAGGGTATATGGCGCGCAGTAAACCACGCTTCTACTTTCTCTGCTAAAGAGGCGGCAAGCGCATGGTTTTCTTTGATAAAAAGAAGAATTGAAGTAGGGCTTTGTTCCATGCCCCTCTTATACGCTGTAACAGGCCGCCCGTCTAGCCTGTAAAGCTCCCATGCTGCCCACATAAATTTAAAAGGCATTCTCAAGCCTGCGGTTGTATGGGCCTGCTTCTTCCGGTAAACAGGGTAAACAGGGCAAAAAGGGCCAGTTGTCTTCTTACTGCCTCTTGTGTATAGTCGCCAAAGCAAGCGGTTTTTCTTCCACTTTGCCTTTTGAAGGAATACTATGAAAGCAAACATAAATAGCGTAGAAACCATACGTCGCCACGCAACGGAAGGCGCCGCCGTGCGCACCGCTTTTTTTGCCCGGGATGAAGAAAAAATAGCCCGCACTGCCGAAACTTTGGCTGCGGCACTAAAAAACGGCAATAAAGTGCTGGCCTGTGGCAATGGCGGCAGTGCAGCAGACGCAAGCCATTTAGTGGCAGAACTTATGGGCCGCTTTATGACAGAACGCGAGCCTTTCCCCGCTGTAGACTTAGCCGCCTCCCACCCCCTTGCCACGGCCATAGGGAATGATTACGGTTTTGAAGAGCTTTTTGCGCGTCAGGTGCGTGGTCTTGGAGAAAAAGGCGATATCCTTTTTGCTATTTCCACATCTGGCAAAAGCCCTAATGTTTTGGCGGCCTTACGTGCTGGCAAAGAAAAAAATCTTTTTGCCATTGGCCTTTGTGGACAAAACCCAGAAGCTATGGCCCCTTTATGCAATGTGGTGTTTTCTGTGCCCAACACCATTACACCGCTTGTGCAGGAAACGCATATTGCGCTTATCCACCTGCTTTGTATGCTGATTGACCAGACCCTTTTCCAATGAGGTAATTATGCCATTATTTGAATATACCTGCCCAAAATGCGGCAAAATTTTTGAAGAACTTGTTTTTGGGAATGAAGATGTCTCCTGCCCTGCCTGCCATGCAGCCAAGGCAGAAAAGCTTATTTCCCGTCCATGCCGTCACCGCGGTGCTGGCATGGGTAATGACTTTGGCGGCGACTTTGGGGCAGACATGGGCAGTGCGCCTTCTGGTGGCGGCTGCTCTGGTGGTTCCTGCTCTTCCTGCGCGGGGTGCCATTAATGGCCATGCTCCGCATTGCCACACGCGGCAGCGCTCTGGCGCTCTGGCAGGCGGAACATATACGCCATGTTTTGCTCCAGAACGACCCTTCCCTCACATGTGAATTGCTTGTACTCAAAACCAAGGGCGATATATGGCTGGATGTGCCGCTTGCCAAAGTAGGCGGCAAAGGCCTTTTTGTGAAAGAAATTGAAGACGCCCTCTTGGATGGCCGTGCAGATCTGGCTGTTCACAGCATGAAAGATGTCCCTATGGACTTGCCACCAGGCCTATGCCTGGCCGCTGTTCCAGAAAGGGAAGAAGACGCTGATCTTTTTCTTTCTGCAAAATACCAAAGTCTTGCCCATTTACCCCAAGGGGCCATTTTAGGCACAAGCAGCCTCAGGCGGGAAGCCCAAACACGGGCTATCCGGCCAGATTTAACCATAAAAATGCTGCGCGGCAATGTGGGTACCCGTCTGGATAAGCTAAAGAAAGGCGAATACGACGCTATTATTCTTGCCAAAGCAGGCGTAAAGCGCCTTGGCCTTTCTGCGCAGTACACGGAAGAACTTACGCCCCCGCGCTTTTTGCCAGCAGTTGGGCAAGGCGCACTGGGCATAGAAATACGGGAAAACAATGCCCCCCTTATGGAGCGCCTTAGTGTTTTAAACCACCAACCCACACGTATATGCGTAGAAGCAGAACGCGCGTTTTTACGCCACTTAAACGGTGGCTGCCAGGTGCCCATTGCCTGCAAAGCCGTGCTGGAAGGTCAAAAACTTCTGGCTACAGGCCTTGTTGCAAGGCCAGATGCCACCTTAGTGCTGCGCGCAAGTTTGGAAGGCACGGCGGAAAATCCGGCAGAACTTGGTAAAGCGCTGGCGCAAAATCTTATCCAACAGGGCGCGGATGCCATATTGGCAGAGCTCACCTGTACCGAATAAATCACATATTCCCCGCAAGGGGAATGTAAGGAAATACATGGCAAATACTATCCAACCTCTTTCAGCCGAAAAACTGCGCGCATCCTGGCCGGCAGACCGCATTCCCTGGGAAAGTACGGCTGCCATACCCCGCAATTTTAAGCCGCGCCCTGCGCAGCCCCGCGCTCTTGCAGCTTTAGAGCTTGCGCTGCATATTAAAACAACAGGCTATAATATTTATCTTGCGGGTGAACCCAGCCTTGGCAGAACCTACATCCTGAAAGAGTTTTTGGCCCCGCGCGCGCGTAAAGAAGCCACGCCCCCAGACCTTTTGTATGTCCATAACTTTGATAACCCGGATAAACCACGCCTTTTACAGGTGCCAGCCGGGCAAGGCAGCCCTGTTAAAAAAGCGCTGGCAACCGCCCTTACACAAATCCGCAAGGAATTGCCCAGCCGCTTTGAAGCAGAAGCCTACATTAAAAAACGCGGCGACATGATGGATAAATTCCAGGCTGTGCGGGCGCGTGTGCTGAAAGAGATGGACAAAGTGGCAGGCGGCCAGGGCTTTAATCTGGATGTAGATGAGCAGGGCAGTCTTACCCTGTACCCCCTTGTAGAAGGCAAACGCCTGAGTGAAGAAGAATTTGACAAGCTGGATGCAGAATTGCGCCAAACCCTTAAACGCAAGGGCGATTCTTTGCTCCATGCCATGACTGGCCTTGCCCGCAAACTTTCCCAGGCAGAGCGCGATTTTAAAGCGGATGAAAAAAAGCTGGACAGAGAAGAAACCCACATTGTGCTGGAGCGCGTGTTTACCCCAATGGTGGAAAAAGTGGCGCGTAACTGGCGCAACAGCGTAAACGGACGCGCCGCCTCTAATGGGCAAAATGGGCACAGCGCCTCAAAAAGCGCCCAAAGCCCCGCAAATACGCATAATGGGGACAATACCTCCCGCAATATGCTGAAAGAAGAACACTTTGAAGCACTTATGGCGCATCTGGAGCGTATCCGCACGGATATTCTGGATAACCCGGAAGCCCTGTTGCCTCGTGACCTTTTGCCCCCACTGGAGCGCGCCGCTGAAAAGCCCCCTTTTGAGCCTTGGCCCATTTCACCAGAGCCAGACCTGCCCCACTATGGCATTAACCTTTTTGTAGACAACAGCGGCGTTAAAGGCGCACCCCTTGTCAGTGATGACCACCCCACCTTTGCCAATCTTTTGGGCTCTATAGAGCGGGAAGCAGAAATGGGGGCATTAGTCACAGACTTTACCCTTATAAAAGCGGGTTCTCTGCATAAAGCCAATGGTGGCTATCTTATTCTGCATATTGAAGATATTTTGCAGCACCCCACCGCATGGGAAGGGCTTATCCGTGCTTTGCGCGGCAGTATTGCCCGCATTGAAGACGCAAGCGACGGGGATGGGGCCAAAACAAAGGGCATTGAACCAGAACCCCTGCCTCTTATGCTTAAGGTTATTCTTGTAGGGCCAGATGATATTTATGAGTCTTTGCTTATGGGGGACGACCGCTTCCCCAAGCTTTTCCGCATCAAAGCGCAAATGACCAGCTCTACCCCGCGCAATGCCCAAAATGTACGCGCCTGGCTGCCTAATCTTGCCCGTATTGCGGATGAAGCCAATCTGCTCCCCTTTGACCGCCACGCTATGGCGGCCCTTGTAGACTACGCTTCTAAGCTTTGCGAAGACCATAAAAAAATATCCCTTAAATTCCCGCTTATCCGGGAAGCTATGATTGAAGCAGCGGCCCTTGCCACCATGAAAAAGCCCGGTACAGAACTTGTGACAGGCAAACATGTAGAGCAGGCCCTTGCTGGGCAGGTGTACCGCACAAGCCTTATTGAAGAGCTGTTTTTGGAAGAATATGACCGCGACCTTATTAAAATTGAAACCGCAGGCACAGCAGTTGGGCGTATAACAGGCCTTTCTGTCACCTTTAGCGGAGACTTTGAGTTTGGCCTGCCCCACCAAATTTCCTGCACAGTGGGTGTTGGGCATGGCGGCATTATTGACCTGGAGAGAGAGGCTGAGCTTGGCGGCCCCATACACACCAAAGCCATGCTTATTCTCAAAAGCTATTTACTGGACCAGTTTGCCCATAATAAACCCTTGGTGCTTACTGGCAGCCTTTGCTTTGAACAAAGCTACTCTGGCATAGAAGGCGACTCCGCCTCCGGTGCAGAGCTTGCCTGCCTGCTTTCTGCCATTTCTGGCGTGCCAGTGCGCCTTTCCTATGCATTTACTGGCGCGGTAAGCCAGGCAGGGGATATTCTGGCTGTTGGCGGCGTTACCCGCAAAATTGAAGGCTTTTTTGAGTTATGCAAGCGCCGCGGCCTTACAGGGGAGCAAGGGGTTATTATCCCGGCAGACAATGTGCCGCACCTTATGCTCAATAACCAGGTTATCAGCGCGGTTAAGGAAGGCAAGTTTGCCATTTATCCCATTACCCACATAAGCCAGGCACTTGAGCTGCTTACAGGTATGCCTACAGGCAAGCGCAATAAAAGCGGCTCTTTCACCAAGGGTTCCCTTTTTGAAAAGGTAGACGATAAACTGCATGAACTTGGGTACTTGGCAGAGCATTCCTTTAAATCCAAAAAAAGCAAAAAAAGTGGCAAGTAGCAACTCGCACGCTTCTTTATTCACCCTTTAGCCCGTATCGCATAAAGGAGCACTATGCAGAAAATTCTTCTTCTTGGCGTGGGGAATATCCTTTTTACTGATGAAGGTATTGGCGTTGCCGCGCTTAATTATTTGCAGGAGCATTATACCCTGCCAACAAACATTACGCTTTTTGACGGCGGCACCCTTGGCCTGCGCCTTATGGAAGTGCTGCTTGAACATGAGGAAATTTTTGTGCTGGACGCTGTGCTTGGGGATTCTGCACCCGGTACAGTGTACCGCCTTACAGGCGAAAATTTGCGCAAAAGTATGAGCTTTAGAGACTCTATGCACCAGACAGATTTAGTGGATACCCTTATTTCCTGCAATCTTATGGGGCATGAGCCTAATACGCGCGTGTATGGCATGGAGCCAGAAGATTACCAAACCCTGAGCACCTCCCTTTCTGCAACATGCGCGGCAGCCCTGCCTTATATGGCCCAGAAAGTGGTGGAAGAACTGCAAAGCCTGGGCATAGAAGTGGGGAAAAAATAAATCGCGGATGCAAACATGCAGCAAAAAAGCTTACGCCTTTCTCAAGCGGCCTTTGCACCCTGTTGTATTAGCACACACAAAAAGGCAAAAAAAATTACTTGACTCCCTGCCTTTCATCTGCTATTTCTACTTTTCTCTTTTCCTGGAGGAAACATGTACGCGATTATAGAAACAGGCGGGAAGCAAACCCGCGTTCAAGAAGGCAAAAAACTGCTGGTAGACCGCATGGGTGCGGAAATTGGCACAGAAATAACCTTGGACAAAGTGCTGCTTCTTGGCGGCGACAGCCCCAAAATAGGTACACCTTTTGTGGAAGGCGCCAAGGTAACCGCTACTGTTACAGCCCATAGCCGTGGGGAAAAAGTGCTTGTATTTAAAAAGCGCCGCCGCAAGGGTTCCCGCAATCTTAAGGGCTACCGTCACGACTACACAGAACTCGCCATTAAGTCCATTGTGGCGTAATATAAAGGAGCACTCGCATGGCACATAAAAAAGCAGGCGGTTCTTCGCGCAATGGTCGCGACAGTGCAGGCCAACGTCGCGGTGTGAAACGCTTTTCCGGTCAAGGCGTGCTTGCAGGCAATATCCTCGTACGCCAGCTTGGCACCCGCATTTTTCCCGGTAATAACGTAGGCATGGGCCGCGACTTTACCCTTTTTGCGCTCTCAGACGGTATCGTGGAATACGAAACCTTCTACCGTAAGCGTAAAGAGCATAAGCGCGTACATATTATCCCCTTTGCCACCGAAATAGAAGCCGCGTAATTTTGGGTGGGGGGGGGGGAACACACATTT
>CAZPTC010000112.1:0-7530 GCA_964589455.1 uncultured Desulfovibrionaceae bacterium
CGGGGGTCTGGGGGCGAGCAGCCCCCAGCCTCACTCCATAATAATACCTGTACGGGTTTGGTGGTATAAGGCGCTGCCGGGTACATGTTCCCGCAGCAAGTGGGCAATATGGGGGTGGCAGGTAAAAAAGAGTATCTGGTGGGGCCGTGCGCCTGTATCCTGCGGGGCGGTGACACTTGCAAGGGCCTGTATGGCGCGTTCAGTACGCACAGGGTCAAAATTGACTAAAATATCGTCCATAATAAGGGGCAGAGGGGTGGCTCTGCCAGCGTGGGACTGTATGTGGGCAAGACGCAGGCAAAGGTAAAGCTGTTCTTGCGCGCCGCGGCTTAAATATTCTGGCAACACGGGTTCACCGTGCGGGGGCATAACCATAAGACTGCCATTTTCTAATGAGGCGATAATATTTGTCCATGCGCCGCCAGATATGGTGGCAAAAAGCTGGGCAGCAAGGCGTACAACTTCTGGCTGACGGTTTTTCTCAAAATGTTGGCGGGCTTCATGCAAAAGGCGTTTGGCAAGGGCAAGGCGCGCCCATTCTGTAGAATAGGTGGTAATTTGCTCTTCTGTGGCGGCAAGGGTTTGGCGCAGTTTAACGCCTTCTTCAGAATGGCGCAAACTTTCTAAGGTGGCAGAGCGGGCGGCAATGCTGGCTTGCATGGCTTGCTCTGCTTCTTTGCTTTGTATGAGACTTTGCCTGTTGCGGGCAAGCTCTGCTTCCAGCTCTTTTTGCTCTAAGGGTTCAAAGCTCTTTAAAAAAGCGGGAAGGCTGCTGTAGGCAGAGGCAAAAACAGGGCTTGCATGGGCCATAGAGAGGGCGGTTTCAAGGTCAGTTTTACGGCGTACAAGCTCTTCTTTTTCCCCAAAAATAAGGGCTAAACGGCGAAATTCTTCTGCAGAGGCGGCTTTGCCTTCTGCCAGCAGGGTACGTAGGGCAAGGGCTGTATTTTCTTCTTCGCGGCTTATGCTGCCCTCTTCAAGGGCAAGCTCGTTTTTGCGGGCAATAAGGCGGCTAAGCTCTTCTTGGGCGCGCTGGCTTTTTTCTGCTTCATTGCGCACAATATCCAAGGTGGCAAGCCAGTCTGGGGCGGAGTCCAGGCCTAAATGAGGCTTGCGGCCAAGGGTAAGCATAAGTTGCTCTAAGGGTATGGTGAGGGTTTCTTTTTCCTCAACAAGGGCGGCGCATTCTCCTTCTAAACGGGCCACTTCTGCTTCTGCGGCAAGGCAGCGCTCCATAGTGTCCAGGGCTTCGCGGGTGGTGGCAGGGGAAAGGTTATGGGCAAAACCCATAGCGCCAATATAGGCCTGCCATGCGGTATCTTTGGCCTCAACGGCATTGCGGGCTTCTGTGAGAACAAGCTGGCAGGCTTGCGCGCTTTCTTCTGCGTAGGATAACGCTTCTTGGGCAAGGCGCAAAGATTCCTGTGCGCGTACGCGCTCTTCTGCAAGGGCTTCTGCATTGCGGCACGCTTCAAGAGCAGTACGGATGGCGGCGGCGGAATCTTCAGGGGTGGCAGAGCCTTCTGCGGGTAAAAGATGGGGGGGCAATATCTGGCGGACAATATCGCAAAGGTCTGGCCCGGCTTTTTGGAGTTTGCGCATTTCTTCCTGTAAATGCTTGCTGGTTTCCCCGGCAAGGCGGGCGGCATCTACACGGGCAAAATATGCGGCCGCGCCTTCCGGGGCAGGCACATTGCTTACATGCAGACGGTGGAAAAAGTCCTGCCAGCGGCTGCGGGTATGTTTAATAGCATTTTCTGCATTATTACAAATATTTTCTGCATCTACCGTACGGGCATGGCATTCTGCCAGTTCTTCCTGCAGGGAGCTTGCTTCTGCATCCAGGCGTTCCCCGGCAATATTGAGGTCACGCTCTATTTCCATATCCGCTTCTAGGGTATCCAAGAGGGCTGGCGTGAGGGAAAGAGGATCTGCCAGACCAAGCTTGGCGCACAGGGCATTTTTTTCTTCTTCCAGCTCCCGCACATTTTTTTCTGTTTCTTCTTTGCGGGCGCGTAAATGCCCAAGCTGCACCATGCCGCGTTTATAGTCTGGGCTTGCATGGGGCACACTGTAAATGGTAAGGACAATGCCAATAAAGGTAAGACTGGCTGAAAGCGAAAGAGGCAGGGGGATAAAACCTTCCGGGTTTATAAAAAATGCAAGATTTTCTGCGTTCAAAAACGGCAAAAACTGCTGGATAACGCTACTATGCACTTGATCCAGGCTGTGGAAAAAATAGGCAAATAACAGGGGGGCACCTATAAGCAGGATAAGAATACCCCCAATAAGATGAGGAACTTTCCAACGTGGGGCAGGGAAAAGGGCTTTTTGGGCATTATAATGCGCATTAACATCTAAGAGGCGGGCATTTTCTGCATCCAAAGCTGCCATATTGTGCCTAAGGCTGCGAGCGGCCATGCGGCGGTTTTCCAAGCTGTTGGGGTGCCCAAGGGTTGTGCGCGTAAGGGAGGCTTCCTTCCTGATGCGGTTAAGGCGCAGCGCTGCGGCTTCTTCTTCTTTGCGCGCTGCCGCAAGGTTTTGCCGTGCGTTTTCTGCAACAGCATTTTGCCCTGCCAGCTCTTCCGCTAAAGCCATTGCCTCCTGCTGGGCATTGTACAGGGCCTGAACGGCATCGCCCATGCTGGAAGCCTGCGGTTCCTGCCTGCTGCTTTCTAGTAAAGGAGGGCGTAAGGAAAGATGGCTAAGGGTGCGGCTGTATTCCTGCGCAGTGGAGTTAAAGGTTTTTTGCCGCTCTGGCAAAAGGGTAACGGCTTCTTCCCAATGCTGAAGCTGCTTACGCAAGGCATCGCGCTCTGGGGCAGCAAGCACAGCCAAAGGCTCTGGTATGGCAATAAGCACACTTTCTGCTGTGCGCACATTTTCTTTGGCGTGCGCCACTTCCCTCACAGCACGGTCAAAGGCAGACTGGGCAGAAAGCTCATTATTGCGGGCGCGCTGCATATCTGCATTAAAGCGCTCCAGCTCTTCCCGCACAAAGATTGAGCGATCTAGTGCGTGGATACGCGGCATATCCCAGTCTGGCCCAAGTAAAGAAAGCGTGCGCGTAAGCTGTTCCCGCGCGCGATTAAGCGCTGCCTGCCGTGCAGGCAAAGCGTTTAAGGCATTTAAGCAACTTGCCTTGCGCTCTGAAAGCGCGGCAAGAAACTGTCTTTGGGGTAAAAGCGCAAAATCAACAGTTTGAGACGCTATTTGGTTTTCCACATCCTGCTTTTTGGCGCGTATGTGTTCTTTTTGGGTACGGGTCTGCTCCAGTTTTTCTTCTAAACGGCTAAGTCGGGCTTCGCCATCACGCGGGAAATGGGGGTCAACAGGGCCAGAGGCTTCAAGGCGCGTAAGGTGCGCATCGCACAGTTTCCACTCTTCCCAAGGCTGCCAGACACCAAGGCGGCGCTCCAGCATGTGGATAGCCTGCTCCAGCCTTGCGGCCTCTGCCCGCAGGGCAGTAAGGGCACTTTTTTCTTCTTCCTGCTCCAGAGCAAGGGCATCATAGCGGGCAGCTTTGGCATTCACTTCCTGCAAAGCTTTGCGCAATTCTTCTGCCTGCCGGAAAAGTTCATTAAGTTTGGGCTTTTTGCCAGAGCTTTTAAACAATTCTTCCATTTCTGCCTGCAATTTCTGCATGGCCTCCATAGGAGAAAGCAGGCCTGCCCCAAAGCTGGCCCCATAAAGCGCGTTGCGCACACCTTCTGAATTAAGGGTTTCAAAATTCTGCAATTCCCCTAAGCTAAAGCCGTACACATGCCGGAAAACCTCTCTATTCACGCCACCCAGCATAGAATCTAACACGGCTGTGGAAAGGGAAACCCCATTTTCATCAAAAAGCGCTGGCGCACCATTATTGGTGTCTAAAGAACGCACAAGGCGCAGGTTACCATAATGCTCATCTTCCAAAAAAAGGGTGCCACCCTGACGCGGGCCAAACTGCCCAAGCAAAGCTTTATCTTCTTTACTGCGTGTACCCGGAAAACCCGTAAGCATTGTGCGGAAAAATTCTAACGTAGTGCTTTTGCCTGCTTCATTTTCTCCCAAAAAAATGGCCATGCTTTCCGGCATGGAGGGGACATTAAGCTGGCGCAGAATACCAAATTCTTCTATATGGAAGGAGCGTATCCGCATTCTTTTCCTCTATGTTTTTAAGTACAATACCACTTTTTTGTGTAATCAGGAGGGAGATTTTTCCAAATAATCAACCAGAATTTTTTCTGCGTCCTTAACAAGCTCAGCAAGGTCTGCCTGTTCTGGTATACGCAGGCCCGCATGCTTGCGGGAGCCAGAAAAAACTTCTTGCAGGCTTTTTTCCAGCATGACGTACACTTCGCTTTGCTCTGTCTGCAAACCAGCAAGCCAGGTATCTGCCTCGCGCAGCACTTCGCCAACCAAGTCTTCTCTTTGCAGGGCTTGGTCTCTCTCAAAAGGTGGCTTTGTGTAAATTTCTATATCTTTCAGCCATACGGCTGCGCCTTTTTCCGGGGCTGCTTCTTCTTCCTGTAAAGCTTCGCACAAACTGTTGCGCACAGGCAAACGCCCTAAAGCCGCGCTGAGGGGGCTGCGCCCAAAAAGGCGCACACGGGCCAAAATGTGGGTACAGTGCGCTGGCGCTTTTTCACCAAGGCAGCGTAATTCCTTGCGTATAAGGCTTTCTAACGTGAGCAGACTTTCCGGGCTGGGGCTGCCAGAAGGCGGGTTTTCCAAATCAATATCCACATACTGCCACACAGCAGGCCCAAGTGGGTAAAATTCCGCAAGGGGTATGGGCAAAAGCCGGGTTTGTGTTTCACTGAGTGGAAAAAAGACAGATATGGCACCCTTAGGCCCTTGCTCTGTAATATCCAGACCCTGTGGGGTGCCTGCATAGACAGCAAGCGGCTTTTCACACACAACTGAGCGCTCGTGTACATGGCCAAGCGCCCAATAATCAAGGCCAGAACGCGCAAGGTCTTCCACTGAACAGGGACCATAAAGGCCGCCGTCTCTGCCACCTACATCTGCATGTAAAAGGCCTATTTGCGGGCAATCGTAGCTGGGATTGCGCTTAAAACCTGCTGCCAGATTACGTGTTTCTTTGGCAGAGGCGTGGCTTTGCCCGTGTATAAGCGCAAGCAGCTCCCCTTCTGCATTATACAGGGGCACTTCTTCTTTTTCTGCCCCAAAAACCTTTACATTTTGCGGCCAATGCAGGCTTTGCAGACGGGAGGAAAAGGGGTCATGGTTGCCATGCACCACAAACACAGGCGCAAGAGCGGCAATTTCTTCCAAAGCATCACGCAGAGCAATTTGCGCAGCAAGGCTTGCATCTTCCTGGTTATAGGTATCCCCGGCAAAAAGCACAGCATCTGGCTTTAATTCCTTGCACAACGCCACAAAACGGGTAAGCGCAGTAAAAGTGGCCTGTTGCATCGTGGCGGCCATTGTGGGGGTAAATCGCGCAAGACCCGGAAAAGCTGTATCCAAATGAAAATCTGCCACATGCAAAAGCCGCAAGCTTTCCATATTGCTCCCTTATTTTTCCTTACGTGCGCAAGGGGTAATGAGTGGCCACAAATTTTTTCCGCAACAACAATACCCATGAAAGACGTATGGAAGATGTATTGTTTTTCCCTTTTATGCAGCATACCAGCCGAAAAGTCTAGTTTTTTCTATGGAAGGGGCTGAAAAAACGTGGTCTTTTCTTGTATACTACGCCAAGTGCATTAAATATATATGGCCTTTCCCATCGGCACAGGACGGCGCAGGAAAGGCCATATTCTTTTTTCTACAAACTGTAAGAAAGCCTTGCCAGACTACTGCAGGGCTGGCTTCAATTCGCCCATGGCAATATACAGGCGGGAAAGCGCAGTAAGGTATTGTGCGTGGGAATTAATAACACCTGTTTCTGCATCTGTAAGATTAGACTGCGCGGTAAGTAAGTCTAAGCTTGTACCCACCTGCAATTCATACAGCATTTTGGCATTTTCATACGCAAGGGAAGCTGTTTCATACGCAACGGCCGCCACATCTGCCAGACGTTTGGCATCTTGTGTGCCAAGCAGGCGGGACTTTACTTCTAAAGCGGCTGTATCTGTGGTAAGCTCCACCTGGTAATTGATGGCACGCACACCCTCGGAAGCTTGGCGAGTACCATAATAGCGCTTGCCAGAGGTAAAAATCGCCCAGTTGGCGGTAATACCTGCCTGCCAACGGGAAAAGTTTTTAGGAACATTGTTGTATTTTGTACCCGCTGCTTCCCAGGTATCGCCCTGGGTTGCCCACACAAAATTGGCAGAAACTTGGGGATAAAAAGAGCTTTGGGCTATTTTTACATCTTTTTCTGCCATAGCCAGGCTTTTATAGGCCATAAGCAGATCTGGCCTTTGTTTAATGGCAAGCTCAAGGCACTGGTTAAGGGTTAACGTAAAGGGGATAATAGTTAATTCCCCCACAAATTCCGTAGCATTTTCTACAGGCAGTTTCATAAGTGTATTAAGCTGGGCGCGCAAAGTAGAAATGGTGTTTTCTGCCTGGATAAGCTTGGCTTCAGAGCTGGAAACATCTAATTCTGCCTGGAGAACATCAAGACGCGGGCGAATGCCTAAATCATACGAAGCCTGTGCAAGAGCAAGCTGGGCGCGGGCACGCTCTAAAGCGCGGGTGGCACTCATACGGCTTTGCTCTGCCGCTAAATAGCCTAAAAAAGATTCCTGCACCTGCCCGGTAAGGGCAAGGCGAGCTTGGTTTAATTGCAAAGACTGCTTTTCTTCATTTAAAGCTGCCTTTTGGTAAGTAGAAAGCAGGTTAAACCCTGTAAACAAAGGCTGGGAAACCATGACCTGAAAAGAGTAATTGTGGCGGTCGTTCACCACATTGGTATTCTTTATGGGCCCCAAAGGCGGGGGAAGAGGAATTTCTGTCACCACAATGCGAGGCTGGTCGTACTGGGTAAAGGAATAGGATGTGCTTACAGTTGGCCCAAAACCACCAGCAGCGCCCCGTTTTCCGGCTGTTGCCGCTTGCAGGCTGGCATCTGCCATACCAATGGAGGGGTTCATTTCCAGGGCGCGGTTTACAGCTTCTTCCATAGTATAACTGTTTTTTTCTGCCGCATACGCCGCTACTGGCAGGGCACACACAATGGCCCCCAAAAAAAGACAAGCACGGGAAAAACGGTATAAAGCCAAAGGCATAGTGCCTCCTGAAAAAATAAAAGGTCATGGGAAAGAAAAAAGGAAATTATGCAGGAAAATAACCTGCTAAACACTTTTTGTTTTAACCCACTTTAGGCCTGCTGTCTATCCTGCAAGCATACAGAAACAGAAAGAGAAAGAATCTGTTACATTTTGCACATATTGAATTGCGGTGTCATGAAGAAAAGAAAAATAGAATATATGTTTTTTCAGCATGTTAACCTACTTGCGTAAAATTGAAAATGCCGTATTTTAAAGAGGCTTCAGGCAAATACCTGTGCAAAGGCTAAAAAATGCCTTGCATGTTGTTTTTGGCTTTAGCGCCGCATAAAAGGTCAGGAACAGT
>CAZPTC010000113.1:0-7351 GCA_964589455.1 uncultured Desulfovibrionaceae bacterium
TATCTCTTTCATTGTTCAGAGCGAAAAGGTGTTTGGGATAGGATTTGAAAACAATTTAATAGGCTTTTTATTCTCATCCAAAAGTTTTTTAATAAATTTGCATGCTTCTTCAAACATAAACATATCCAAATGCACCACAAACCCATTTTTTTCAAATATAGGGATAAAATCTGTGGGGTACATAATATAACGCCCTTTTACCCACCAGCGCGCAAGCCCTTCTGCCCCTACAAGTGTATTGTTTGTAATGTCATATTTTGGCTGCAAAAACATGACAAATTCATTATTTTCAAGAGCTTGCTCCATTTTGTTTTCTACTTCCCGCTCCAGTGTAAGCGCTGTTTTAAGCTCATTATTGTACAGTTGTATACGCTCATCTATTCTGTCGCTCTTTTTGGCAATATGGTGGGCAAAGTTTGCTTTTTCAATGATAGCAGAAATATCCGTTTCCCCTGCTTCTACAAAATAAATGCCTATAGCAAACTTTATGTTGCAAGCAATAAGGTTTTCCATGTGTGCGTTAAAGCATTTTTTAAAGTTTACCTGAAGTAATTGCAGTGTATCTGTGTTTTCTTCTTGTATGAGCAGAAGAAAACGGTCTCCATCCAGATGGCAAAAGCAGTCTATCTGCGGGTTACACGCTTCTTGTATAGATTGCGCAACCGCTATAATGATGGAATCGCCTACCTGATACCCGTAAATTTCATTAAAAAAACTTAAATCTTGTATGCTTATGCGCAAGGTTACATATTGTTTACCTGGGTATTTTTTCAGTAGCGCGGCGCCGTCTTCGCGGAATTTTGAAAGGTTAGGGATTCCTGTAAGCGGGTTATAGTATGCTTTTTCGTATAAAAGAGAGTCCTGCTTTTTATGCGAAAAAATAATGTAGAGGAAAAACATTGTGAAAAGTACAGCTACTGCTATAGTAACAAGTGTAGTGATAAGCAAAATGTAATTTCTTTGTGAAGATACAACATATTCAGGTACTGTTGTAAAAATATACCAGTCATTTACATACATGGGTTCATAGTGCATAAGGCGCGTTTGCCCATCTATAGTATAAACACTATGCCCAGAAAGACCATTGCGCATGTTTTGCACAATGGTGCTGTACGAATCGTACTGCAAAAAATCTGCTGGCTTCAGGTATTCCAGTATATTACCTTGTACATCATTGCGTTGACGGCTTGCACGGCTTATAATATTTCCATCTGCATCGGCTATATAGGCAAAGCCTTCCCCTCCATAAGAGGCAAAAAAAAGCTTGCTGAGGTCATTTGCGCTGAAGCTGCCAATAAATACCGCGCATACTTTGCCATTATCATAAACCGGGGTGGCAATGTCAAGAATAGCAGTGCTATCCACAATAGAAGAAAAAGGGTCAGATATAATGGTGTTACCAGCCATTGCTTTTTGGTAATAGGGGAGCTGGCTTACGTTAATCCAAACATTTTCGCTGGAAAAGCCCATTCCTTCACTGTTCACCAGCATTACCCGGCTAAAACGGCTTTTTGTAACGGCATTTTGCAGAAACTCCAGTGTGCTTTCTTGATTCTCCAAACAGTAAATTTCAGGCCGTGAGAGCGCTGCTATTGTTTCAGCAACCGCCATTTCGCCTTCTAGCTGCGAAATAAAGGTAAGACGCTGCTGGCCTAAAAGTTCTGTAATTGTTTGGCAAGAAACACTGGATAATTCCCTTTTAAGAGCGTTACTGTAAAGAAATAACCCCAAAGCAGCGATGAGCACAATAATAGAAAGGAATACATAAATACGTTTATTGCTGGTAATTATTCCAGTTTGTTTTACTTTTTGCATAACTTTTCTCTTCGTATGTAAACTTTTTCTTAGCACTGCACATAGTATTCGGTTGGCATATTTTTGTATAGTAGATTAGAAAAGAAGTAATACTGTTTAATTTTACACTTAATATGTCAAAATTAGATTATTTTTCTGCTTTTGCTAAATATGGGAAGATTTGAGCAAGAAATGCGCAAGATAATAGTATTTTGAGAGTATTATGCAAAAAAATGATAAAAGTAGGGATATGCAGACCATGCTTCTTGCTGTAGAGTATATAAAAATTAGATGCAAAGCCCGTTTTTTGCTACCATAAAATCAACCATCCAGGAGGTTTATATGTCCTGTGCATATTCCAGACGCGATTTTCTTAAAAGCAGCGCCCTTGTTGCGGGTGCATGGGCAACAGGTTTTTTCCCAGCCCCTGTAAGGGCATTGGCAGCAGAGCAAAAAAAATCCCAGGTGTTTTTCACCCGGGATATAAGTCTGGCAGGCTTACTAAATGTATACAAGAGGGTAAACCAAGGTTTAACAGGCAATATTGCCATTAAGCTGCATACTGGTGAGCCTGATGGCCCCAATATTCTTCCCAGAGACATGGTGCAAGGCTTTCAGGCTGTCATACCAAACAGTACCATTGTAGAATGTAATGTGTTGTATGGCAGCCCACGCCAGACAACAGAAGGGCATTTAGAAACCCTTAAAACAAATGGCTGGACCTTTTGCCCTGTGGATATTATGGACGCAGAAGGCGATGTAAACCTACCCATACCCGGTGGAAAGTGGCTTAAAGAAGTAGCAGTTGGCAAGCATATACAAAAGTATGATTCTATGCTTGTGCTCACCCATTTTAAGGGCCACTCTATGGGGGGCTTTGGGGGTTCGCTTAAAAACATTGCCATTGGCTGCGCTTCCGGCAAAACAGGGAAGGCCCAGTTACATAAAGAGGGCGATAATTTATGGGCAGGCGGCCCCCAGTTTATGGAGCGCATGGTAGAAGGGGGCAAGGCCATTACCAGCCACTTTGGCCCGCGTATTACCTATATTAATGTGCTCAGGAATATGTCTGTAGACTGCGACTGTGCAGGCACAAGCGCCGCAAAACCCACTACCCCGGATTTGGGTATTTTGGCTTCTACAGATATTCTGGCCATAGATCAGGCTTCTGTAGATATGGTGTATGCCCTGCCAGAAAATCAAAAACGCGACCTTGTAGAGCGCATTGAAAGCCGCAGTGGCCTTAGGCAACTTAGCTATATGCAGGAAATGGGCATGGGCAACCGCGAGTATGAAATGGTAAAATTGTAAGAGGTACGGCGCGTAATATGGGTATTGCCGTTTTTACACGTGTAATGCCTCCATTGGCATAATTTGCGGATATACAATAAAATTAGGCCCAAGCGGGAAGTACTTGGGCCTTATCAGGAAACCCACAGGGGGTTTTGCAGCAAATCGCATTCTATACGTACAGGCATTTGCCAAAAAAGTTATGCGGCTTTTTTGTCAAATGCAGAGGGCATGTCTAATGATTATTTAAAGAAATAGTAAACAAGCCGTTTTCGGCCTGAATTTTCCTAAACCATACATTGATTTGTCCTTTTCCACGCGGAACAACGTCGCCTTTTACCGTAAACTCGTCGTCCACAATGGTATGCTGCACGCTGGAGCCATCTCCTTCCTTACCTCCCCAGTAAGAATTTGCGGTTTCTGCGTAATAATATACGGTATTGCTGTTTGTATTGAGTGTAATGTCCATAGTGCTAAGTGGTTTTGCTACCCACCAGCCACGTGTTACCCACTCTTCTGCAACAGCATCGTAGTAGCGCAGGCACATAGAGACATTCTCAGTTGTTTTGTTTACCCACTTAATAGTGCGTTCTGCTTTGGCTATATCTGGCATAGCGATGCTGAATGTGACGCACATACACAGAGCAAGCAAAAAGGTCCAAAACTTTAGCAGGGGAAACTGCTTTTGCATACCAAACTCCTTTAGTAAGGGTTAGACTTTGGAAGGGTAGTTTTTTGTTTTCTGGTTAAACGCTGTTAGCAAAAAGTATTCCTTTGGAGGGTTCTGGCAGTTATTTGTATTTATTGTGAGAAAATTCCGGTAAATGGGGGCAAGGGTCGAATGTGCCAAAAAAATAGGCACAACACATTTTTTGGGCATATACACACGGGTGTACTATTGCTCCTTAAAGGGAACCTGTATGGGCTTGCCCAATTCCTCTGACGGGAAGTTGAACCAGGCTTTTCCTGAAGCAAGGCATAGTTCTATCACTTCCATTTCGTTTTTTGCGGGGTCAAATTCCTTTAAAATATAGTCACACTCTGTTGTCCCCTGTAGCAGTTCTTTTTCCTTCTGGTCTTTGAAGCTGTAGTAATACACGCTAATGGGGCCACATGGATCATAGTTGCATGTGCGTCCGCCGTAGCCATCTTCAGTGTCCAAGCTGCTGCCATTTGAAAAGAGTATGCCCTGATTATCATTCCAGAGGAAAAAGGGCTCAGCTAAAAAGCTGGGCGTAGCTTCCCCCAAGGGTTTCATATCCGGGTAGGTGAAAAAAAGTGTGAAGGCTTCGCACGAGATACTCACAATGTCTCCCTTGGGAGAAAAGCCCACTCTGTCCATATACACGGCATCTTCCATTGGGAACATGGCAGAAAATTTCCCGTCTGCTTCAAAAAAATATATGCCGGGTTCTAAGCCGTATCTTTCCTTCGCTTCTGCATCAAGGCGTATAACGCGCCGTGTACTGCCCGTTGCGGTTTCCCATACGTTAATTTTTGTCACAATTTCTTCAGGCTTACCATTTTTGTCCTGTCTGGTAATAACAATATTGTCGTCGCTTTGCAGGTGAAGTTTTGGTACCTGTGCATTTTCCGCATGTGCTGCTGTGCCCGCAAGCACCAGCAGGCAGGTGCATATTAAGCAGAAAAAAAGGGAAGAACATTTACGCATGGCTACCTCCACAGGGCTATGGGTATACAATTTTACAATGCGCTATGCAGAAGCAAAAAGTGTGCCGCATGGGAAAAGCAAGGTATAAGACAGGTTGCGTGTGTGGCATGCATTTTTGCGCATACGTGGAGCAAGGCCTGCCCATATTTTGGGCATGCGCTATATGGCCTGCCTGAAAAATATGGCGTATTCCCTGCTGCGTTTTTAGGTATGTTAATCGCAAATGTGTAATGCACTGAAAAAAAAGGAAAACTATGCCTCTACGCACATGTTTTTCTTTCTGCGTATTCTTTTCCCCATTGCGGCACGCATTTTGCTAAACAAGCCTGCACGCTTTCACGCAACACTTAACTTTTAGTGAGGATACTGTATGAACGTAAACCGGAATAGTATGGCAGGCACCCGGCATATACTTTTACCCTTTTTGCTTATGGCCCTGTGTATTGTATTTGCAGGGGCTGGTCAGGCCTTTGCTGGCATACAATCTATGAAGCTTATTAATAACACGGACTCTATTCTTTTTAATTTTCAGTATGTAACATTTTCCAATGAAATAGATAATACCATATCAGGGAATCAAGGTTTGTACCTGTTGCCTGGAGATACCCATCAGGAAGACATGCAAAATGCAGACAAAATACTGCAATTAACTCTTGTTACGGGCCTTCAGTTTTTTACATTTGATGAAGCATCAGGCTTGCCACAAGATGCAGAAATAAAGCTTACTTTGCAGCAAAAAGACAATGCAGTGTGGCTGGAAGATGCAGCCGGTAAGCGCTATGAAGGCCGCGTAGTACCTGCCCTGTCAGAAAATCTTAACCCTGTTACCCTTGCAGATTTGTTAAAGAAGCCAACAGTGGCAGATATTAAAAACATGGTGGGCGCTTCTGTGGGTACATACCCGTCCAATATGGCAGTGCCATGTAAAATAGGCAAAAGTGTATGGGTGGCACTGCTTTTCCCGGAATGGGATACCTTTGGTAACGAGGAGTCGCCGTATTCTGACGACGCAACTATTGGCACTTTTTATTTGTATGCCCCGCGCCAACCCGCATATCTGGAGCCCCTTATTTTTGGGCTGAAAGATATAGCAGATGCAGCACCCAGTCAGGTGGAATTTATGGATGGCGACAACCGCTTTAATACTTGGTACATGGAACTTACGGATGATCCCTGGTCAAAAATGGCACGGTACTTCACAGAACTTGCTGAAAGAGGAACCCCAGCCAGGCTTATGGCCGAAATTCTGGTAGCAGGCCCGGATGATACCTTGCTGGAGGCCACCTTGTATGCGGACAGTGTGGGCAATCCTGTTATGCAGGCGCATATTACCACGCCTTTTTAACTGCAAAAACTGACAAGTTGGGACTCAGGTGAAAGTCTGAGTCCCTTTTTTTATACAATACCATGCCTGTAAAGCATATATAAGTATTCAATATAAGTATTTGCTATATATCATGCCAGCCCCTATACAGGAGTCACAGAAGAAAACATTCAGTCACAAGGAGACACAAAATGAAGACACTTAAACACGCAGGCATGGCTACCGCACTTATTGGCGCATTGTATGCCAGCCCCGTACTTGCTGCGGAACAACCTGAGGACGCCGATAATTTTTACCAAAGCCCCCGCGTTACCATGCAGGAAGTAACATTTGCAAACCAATATAAAATGGATATTGCCGGAAATTTATACATGCCCAAAGACATGGATCAAAATGTCCGGCATCCTGCCATTATTGTGGGGCATCCTATGGGTGCAGTAAAGGAACAAAGCGCCAATTTGTACGCCATAAAAATGGCTGAACAAGGCTTTGTGACATTATCGGTAGACCTGCTCTTTTGGGGTGGCAGTGGTGGAAGCTCGCGTAATGCTGTAGCCCCAGAAATGTACGCGGAAACCTTTAGCGCCGCTGTAGATTTTCTTGGCACCAGGCCATTTGTGGATAAAGAGCGCATAGGGGCCATTGGCATTTGCGGCAGTGGCAGCTTTGCTATCAGCGCCGCTAAAATTGACCCCCGCATGAAAGCCATTGTAACTGTAAGCATGTACGATATGGGCACAGCCAGCCGTAGCGGGCTTAACCAATCGCAAACATTGGAGCAGAGAAAGCAAATTATTGCCGAGTCTGTTGCGCAACGCTATGTGGAATTTACAGGCGGGGAAGTGAAGTACACAGGCGGCACGGTGCATGAACTTACGGAAAATTCCTCCCCCATAGAGCGCGAGTTTTATGAATTTTACCGCACCCCCCGTGGGGAATTTACGCCAAAAGGCGCTACAGCGCAAAGCACAACGCACCCAACACTCTCAAGCCATATAAAATTTATGAACTTTTATCCCTTTAATGATATAGAAACCATTTCGCCCCGCGCCCTTATGTTCATTACAGGCGAACAGGCACACTCCAGAGAATTTAGTGAAGACGCTTACAAACGTGCGGCTGAACCAAAAGAACTGGTCATTGTGCCGGGTGCTGGCCATGTAGACCTTTATGACCGTGTAAGCCTTATCCCCTTTGACAGGCTTACAGAGTTCTTTACAAAAAATTTGAAGTAACAAAAGAGAAGTATAGTATGTTCAAAACACTTTCAA